>NZ_JASJVS010000001.1:0-204145 GCF_035019605.1 Undibacterium sp. 5I2
CGCGCAGCTGTGGCAGAAACAGGCACTATCTTAAACTCTTTGAATAATTGTCTGGACTTAGGGGGCCACTTTATTGAACCGAGGGAGGCATCACCATGAAGGTTACAACAATCGGCATGGATTTAGCAAAATCTGTTTTCCAGTTTCACGGCATGGATGCTCACGGCAAGAGCGTACTGAAGAAACAGTTGAAGCGAGACTGTTAATTTACATCTAAAACTGACCCACCGATTTCAGGGTGCGCAAAAATGAAAAAAGCCCCGACGATTTCTCGTAAGGGCTTGATTCAATGACTAAAATTCTGGTGGGCCTCCCGTGAGTCGAACACGGTACCAACGGATTATGAGTCCTTACCATTGCGCTACAATACTTAACTATACATTACTAAACAATGATTTAGCGCACATCATCTACCATTGCACAGGTGTTATATAACAATGCGGTTGAACCTTCGTTGACCCTACATACTACTCACTAGCTCCGCCCCACTACCAGCCAACGGCACCAGTCGGCCAGTTGTTCGGAAAACCCAGTTCTTGCATCAGCCCCATCCCGTACTTAACCTTCAGATCAACGAGACGTTGGCGAAACGTCGTATTGAAATCAATCGAATCAAGCAACACATGCACAACTGTAAGGGCTGCATATACCGACTTATTGTCCGAAAATTTGATACTCTTAGCTTTAAGATTCGTTGGCCCAACACCGAGTTTCTGCCCCAAGAACCTATCATGATGAGCGGCCATGTTGCGCAATACTGTTAATGTGTGCAGCCAGCTTTCAAAGACCTCGACTTGTCCAATACCAAATTTCGCCGAAATAGATTTCTTATCACTTGCATCTCGCAACATTTGATAAGTTTTCGACCACATCCCTAGCGTTACGCATTCACTCATTGCCCAACTAGGAGGCAAATATGGATCATCATACTCATCATAGTAAGCCTTGATGAACCGCTTGTCCCCTGATCTAGCAACCTCACTTTCAATCTTGGACAGCATTTGTCCGACACCAAATTTTCGACCTGGTTTGAACAAGGAAGTGTCTAAGTACCAGTGAGGCGTATGCTTAAGACTTAAAAAATTGCACAACGAGCTACGGATAGCAACCTCCAACCGTTCAACGGCTTCAAGAATAAAGGCTCGAATTTCGCGATCGAATTCATACCGGTCGCGAATCATCTCAAAGGTCGTGTTGGCCTTAAACTCATTGGAAATCGGATCAACGAAATGGAACCAGTAACCTTTGAGCCTGTAATGACCAACAAAAGTGATGTACTGCTCAGCAAGCTTAGTGTCTGCAACGGCCAGCTTCTGCGCAATTAGCTTCGCTAGCAAAGCGGCTGGGGGTTTCGCAGTCTTGGAAAATGTTGCCAATTGGCGTCCTGGAATAGAAAAGTCGCCTTTTGCACGCCCTCTTTCGAAGGACCTTCCCCGTTGGAGAAGACGTGTGGCGACTGTGTTGATTCAATAATACTTGATATTGACAGCATCGTCAATATACGCAGCAATGGCGGCCCAAATAAAGCAAAAACACGACCTCATGAAAATCCTAGTAAATTTTACACAGTTACTCCAACCGAAGCGTAAAGAAGCCAAGATTTTCAACCTCGACATACTTTTTCCCATTCTGGGACATACGCAATGTGCCAAAAACCAACGCATACGCGCCGGCAATGTCTTCCTCATCGCCAAGGTTAAATCGTTCGTAAGCTTGATTAACAAGTGCTTCGCCAATTACAAGACTCACGTCGCCTTTACCACCGGAATTGAGCCACAACGAACCATTTTGTCCCATGCGCGCGTCCGAAATCATTCCCCAGTAGCCGCGATATTTGCCGTCATGCTCTGACATGATTGATGCGAACGGAACAAAAAAGTCTGCGACACTGAACTCCCCAACACCCGAAATTTCCAAAATCTGCTGTGAAGTTCTGAACTGTTCAGATACGACAAGATTGCGAAGAATTGTACTAAGACGCCTGTGCATAGTAGCATCTGGTCGAGCCCCGCCACCAACATATCGCCCGCCACGGCCGCTCGGATTTCCAATGGCATCTGGGTCGTTATGCCTGTCATTCTCCAGAGCTCCAAAATTAAAATCAACCACTATACGTTGACCAGGGTTATCAACAGTGTCTTGATCATCACCCTGCCCGTCATCACTTTTTTCGTATTCAGGGGCCGCTAATGAGCATCCGATTTCGTGAGGTCGAGCTCCAAAACACGCCGCTTGACCGCTTCGCGACGCTTTACGAAAAAATGAAGGTCCACCACAATTAGGGCAAACCAAGAATTTACGCTTTTGAGCAAGATCGCTCGGCAGCAATATGGAAAAACGAGTTGCTTGATAAACCACATCATCCAACGTACAACGTGCTACGTCCATCAGTGCTCTCCCAAAAAGTTAAAAATGCCGCCTGAAAAGGCAAGGCATTCACGATCCTACACATAAACCGAAAACCAATTATTGCACATAATGCAAGATTTCACGGAGTAATGCATTATTCCTCATGGAATTATTTTTACTGAGTTTGACTGTCACCATAAAATACTCGAACAGTGAAAATCAAAGCCCCCCTTCATTGATCGACTATTTGTTTGCGGCTGGCATTGTCACAGGCACGGACGACACGCCTAAGCCCTTGCATGGTTTGCATTCGACCCAGCCACTCAACCCCGGCCAACCTCCTGTTCCACCGCACAAGCTACATTCCATGCCGTCATCCGTAAGTTTTTGAGTATCTTCCAATTCTTTATCATTACTGGCAATAACCACAATACACTCCTTTAATTTAAATTTACTACAACTGCTGTATTTGCAAAATTAATAAAATTTCCGAACGGCTATTATCAGTGCCTTTCGTATGCATAAATTTAGGTAAAAATGACAAACCATCATGTGTGCCGCTCTCTTTATTTTCTGTCAAACCGCCCAGGATAATCAAATCACCATCTTGCATTGATACAGTGGTCTTTAGCGCACGCTTGATCAGCGTAGGCGAGTTATTTACGCCGGTCGTTGTCGTAACGAAATTCGAGAGTTGTTGATCTATATTCAGATCGATGACAGATTCATGCACAACTGGCTGAATATCAAATAACACGCCCGATGACCGATATTCGACAGATTGGACAGCCTGCCCTGCACCAGTAGGATAAGAAATTGCACCCAGAACTGGTACATCTTGGCCTACCGAAAAGGTACCTTTTGAACCCGAGCGAATTCGAAGAGACGGCGAAGAAACAACTTTAAACCTGCTGTCACTAGAGAGCGCTGAATAGATCACATCAAGCGTAGCATTTTTAAACTGTACGAAGTTTCCTGTATTCATCGCGGCACCAATACCAATATTTAATTTTCCGCCTAAAATATTTGTGAGAAGACCAAATGCAGAACCGTCTTTTTCACTTGTACTGACCTCATAAACCACGCTACGAACTAAAACTTCACCGGTTACAAAATCAACTTGTGGAAGAAGTTTTTTCAGTCTTTCAATCTCTTTTCCCGGTCCTGAAAACATAAGAATATCAATGCCGCTCTGATCAATCAGCGAAGCTGCAGAACCACTCGGAACACTTGTTTGTACTTTGCCTCCGTCCGGCGCTGCGATTGCATGATTAACCGAAAAAGAGCCTTTAAACAAAGGCGATAACAAGCGTGCGAGATAGGTAACCTCGCGGAATTTAGGACGATATACGAACGTATCTGGCTCAATTTCTGCCTTTTCATCAACCTTGCGCTTCGCCACAAAATCAATTCCGCTATGAGATTCCAGTGAATAGCCTAGCGATTCAAGAAACACTTGAAGAAAGATTTTTAAATCTCCCTTGTCGTTCGCATAGCGAAAAGATACCAGACGTCCATCAGTTAAAATCTCTGGATCAAGTACGTAAGGAGTTTTTAACGCTTCGCTATAAATCAGTTGAATGACCTGAGCCACGCAAATCGACTGAAAATCAAAACGTGAAACCTTTGAGGTTTGCACATACGGCCTAGAAATATTTGCAGGATTAGAAATTGATTGCACCTCCTGAGCCGACGATAAAACAGACGACAACAACAAAACGACGAAAAAAATATTTTTCATTTTTTTAACTCCTGCAATGCAGAGTGAGTATCAAGAGCGCCGGACCATAATGCCACCCGTTCGCCATCAACTTCACCCACCATGCTAATTCCAGTATTTTGAAAAGAGGATGGATGTTCAACGCGAATACGTCCCGAGGAATCAGCGATGACAATATAAAACCGTTCGCCGGCTTGAAAGTTTCCGACAATGCGCCAAACTGATGAGACGCCCTGAGAGCCATTTTTATGATCGTTTGCAGAGATTGGTGTAACAGAACTCAATTTATCGTCTTGAACGCCTGATTTGATGCTTGTAACGATCTTCTTCTCATAACGAGAAGCATCAAAAAAATGCAAAACACCGTATAACCCAATACCGCCGAGAAAAATAATTCCGGTAGCCATAGCCCACAGCTTTTTTGAATTCAAAATATTTTGACGTTTATCAACCTGTAATTCCTTGCCATTCCCACCAACGTAAGAGGAATACAAAGGAAAAATAGCTGGATCATATTTCTTGTTTTCGACAGACACACGACTTTTCACAGTCTGTTTATAGCCCTCCCACATTTCCACCCGATAAATCTTACTCAATCCGAGAGACTTGATTTTCGTTGTTCTAAAACTCAACTCAACCACTACTTTTAACTGCCGATGTAAATCAGAAATGTCCTGCACCATCAACACTAAATCGCAAGAAACTTTCGACACCTCGTCAACATAGTGACGATGCTCACGAAAAAATATTGCATGCTCTTTCAAAAGCTTGCAATCGGTTCCCCAAAATCGCCAAGCTTCATCAATGCAAACCATGTCTCCAGGCAAGCAAAAAGTTTCCTCGTCCGATCCACACGGTAAAAAGGTAGATTTTTTTACGTCATCGTTGGTGCAATGAAAAACATTCCCTAGCTGGTCTAAGTCCACACCCCATTCTTCGCAGCAATACGCTCGGCACGCATCGTTATCAATACCATCGACGTTTGTAACAACACGCCGACCAGCACACAACGCAGGAAGAATTACTGACACCACACATTCAAACGATTTCCCTGATCCCATTAAACCGGTATAGGCATTAATTGGCATAAATAACCTCAACCGATTATCGGCAAACGACGGATTAGGAACCGCGTGGCGTAAGCAGAAACCACAAGGGACAAACCTGCCTGTAAAGCGAATACATCCAAAAAGTAAGCTGTATTTGCGGCAATACTTGAAAGGGCTCCGTTCAACGAAGATGATGAAGGTAATAAGTTAGTGATGACTGAAACAAATTCTGTCGTAATAAAATACAGCCCAAAGAAAACGACAAATTTCACGAGAACGGAGCGCACTAACCAGGCCAGCGCGGTATTGAAAACACTTAATACGATTCCGAACATATAAACCTCACGCAGAAAGAATGATTAACAGGGCTAGCAAAGAAAAAGCCAAGACCATCGCGGCATGAATAGTCGAACGGTTGTTGTCCAAAATCGTGCAGTGCGCCTCCATCGTTTGGGTATGTCCAAAAAGATCTAACGTTGGCCGAGGACAGACTCCCGCAGACATGGTCGGCGAATAGCTCTTAAGGTCTGGCAACAAGTTCATGATTGGATTTAAAATCATTTGAGCGGTAGGAGTCGCTTCCAAAGTTGGCGCGCCAACACCAGGATCAGAGCCAAGGTTCTGTAATGGATTTGCAGAGGCAGGATTAGTTGCATTAGGATTTGGTGCAGTCGTGGGCTGCAAAGTGGCCGATGCTGGATTGGATGGCAACGTCCATGTATCTATCACATTTGATGCATGAGGCTGTGCAACCAGATCGCCAACTGTTGGCCAAAGCGACGGATTTGCTTGTTGCCAGGTCTGAGCTTCTGTAGCAGTAATTGGATTACCTGAAGGATAGGGAAAGCCGGCATATCCAGGTTGTGAAGCGGCTTGCTGCCAAAGTGTGTTGGCTAATGCAGCGACCAACTGAGGATTTACAGCTTGCGCCTTCTGAACGTCCGTTAAAGTACCTGCCGCTTGCCCGATGGTCTGACCTGTAGCGACTTGTCCTGTAGCATAAGAAAACGCCTTACAAGATGAACCTTGATAATACTGTCCACTCGGACAAACTACAGCGCCATTACTAAGATTGACATAAATAGTTGCACCGTTCGCGTTGGTCCCAGTCTTCAATTTATAGACAGTCGAACACGTGTACATTGTGGAACCAGTTCCGCTAAAAGCGCAGGTTTTTGAAATCAAATTTATATACGCGCTACCGGAAACAGCCAACACATCGGCGATTGCTTGGCTTGCCATGGCATCTGGACTTGAAGAACAGCCACCACCACCGTTATTAGTACACCAAACTGAACCAATCCCAATAGATGTACCGGGAATTGAGTTAGTGTCCGAACCAGGCGTAATAACATCGACAGTTTTATTTGAATTAAATAGCCAGTTCACCAAACCATTCAATGCCAAATTGACGGTATATCCGACCACAGTAGATGCAGCTGCAAATATAAGTAATGATCCCCAGGCCGGCGCTGTAATTCCAGCTAATGTCACAGCGCCCGCTCCAGCGACAGCTCCGGCTGCCGATGATGCAATATTGACTGCAGAGCCAGACATAGCTGATAAAGTCGAATATGTTCGAGGATCATTGGGAACATAACCACGATTCTGCAATGCAGTTTGTGTCGTTCCGGATAGCGCCCGATTCATGTTCCAGTACGCAGCATCACTTGCCGTTAATGCCCACGATTTCAAAGGCAATAAGGCGATCAAAAAGCATAATTTCAATATGAGTAACTTACGCATAATCACCCTTCCAAGCCTTGAATAACTGCCCATGCGCAGATAATGCCCCAAGCAAAAACGAACAAGTACCAAAGTTGTGTTGCTGTCATATTTATCTCCCATAAAATAAAAAAGGGCAGAGCATTTCTGCTGTGCCCTGTCAATCAATACGGGCTAGTATTAACCGCCACGCAGCATGCCAAGAACGATTTTTGCAGCTTTGATTGATACATAAATTACTGCCAGAACAGCCGCTACCGCCATCACACCTGTTACGACATCTGCAGCAGTGAACGCCGAAGTAACTGGCGTTAAATCAACAGCAGCATTCGCAACGCCAGCGCTCATCGCAATAACGGAAGCTGCAACCAATGCGATTTTGTTTTTAAAAGTTTTCATAAAATTTCCTTCATTAAAAAATATCGGAAGCCGTCCGACTCGGTTTGTTATTAACCCTTGCGGATTAAATTTAGAACTACACCAGCACCACGTGCCACTAGGAAAAATAGCAGCACAAAAGAAAATCCAACCGAGAAAACAGTGGCGACTGAAGCCGGGTCAAGTGGCTCCAGTGCCATGTCAAAATAATTTGCGCTTGCTGGATCAATGACATAGGCGATTTGCATTACAGGTTTTTGCTTCACGCCGCCAACGCTTGAGCATGGCGCGACAGATGCACCGCTAGTCACCGGAACGCAAATAATCACGTTTTGCAAAGAGCCTGTAGCCATTAGTCTTCCTCGAAAAATGAATGCAATCTAAAGCCTTCTGTGCAGTGAACATGCGCGGTTTCAATAGCAGACTCCTGATCATCAAAACGCCCTGCTTCATCAAACCATTGCGTGTAACTCACATCGCCAAAATGAGGGCATAGAAACAACGCGCTTTCTGTGTCCTGAACAATGAAAACGCGCCGCATGATTAGGCCGCTTTCGGTTGTTTGACCATCTCAATTGGCTTCAAATCAATCAACTGAGTTTTCTGAATTTTTCCTGTCGTAACAATTTCCAGTGTCGCTTCTGCCATAAACGGAAACGTCAGATGTTTGTATTTGGCATATTCATCCGACATACCAAAAGAATATTCAACGGCAGAAAAACCTTTTGCATTTCCTTTACTGTCATCTAATCCAGTCTCGACATAGATTTTTGTGCTGTCATAACCGCTACCATTTTCAAGAGTGCCTTTAGAGGCTTTCATACCGAGTACTTTGATTTGTGAAGTAAATTTCATGATGCTTTTTCCTTTTGGAATTTAATGTGTATGACTACTGGTAAAGCCAGAACCATCGGTGTAGCCGTAGTCCGATGTGGCGAATTCATCCGCAAATAAAACGTTGCTTCTTATTGGTTGTTTGTGCAGAGGCACAAATATTTGTGGTGCGACTTTCGCTAGCCGCTTAGGCCATTCGTCCTCATCAGATTGAAGCTGATTGATCAGTTCTTCGTCTGAATCAACCAAGCCACGCAACACGCGGAGATACTTACCAAATTGCGTTTTAATGATTTTTTTGGACGCTTCCACAGTAATTTCCGCGCGTTGCCGCTTGGTTTCCATTTTCTCAGCTGTACTGTCCCGAAGATTGCGCAACCATGGGTATTGGCAGAAAAAGGTTTCTGGCATCAGCAACACATCCAAAGGGATGATCGTGTCTTTATTTTTGATTTCCAATTCGACTCGCACCCAAGGCGAACTTGGGTCACCTAACTGTCGGCCTTTGTCATAGCGACGCAAATACAGGTCCGAAGTACGAACTCCAATAGCATCGGTTATGCCGGCCTGCAGGCCACGGTTCGTATGAATGCAGCCATACACTTGGTAATTCGGCCAAGCATCTTTTGAATTAATGTGGCGCTGTTGGCGGACGAATTCACCTCGGTGATATGCCTCTTCAAATTCGTCATGTGTCGGTCCATCGGTGTAATAGTCGGCGGCAATATCTACGCGACTAATCCGAACATCTGCACCATGGTCATTGAGTTGATTTAAGAATTTATGTAATTTTTCTGCTGCATCCGGATTGGCATTTAACCAACCGTCACCTGAAATCGAGACTAAAAAACGGTTATTACGATGACCAATGCAAAAAATTCCCATGTTGTCACCAATCACGAAACTTTCTTTATGAAAGTGCATGCCAAAACCGTTCTTTTTACTAATCCCAAAACCATCACCAAACATGTCATGCAAAATTAGTGAGATAGCGCTTGCGATGTCATCATCAGTAAAAGCTTTATAGCCATTGAATCTAAGAAAAGCATCAACATTCGCAGTGAACGTAAGCCAGTCAATAAATACCTTACTGTTTGATGCCGCACGCTTTGGAACTTGTTTTACCGCACCATCTGCCAACACTAGATCGATGTAATCTTGTTCATGTACCCCTCTATTAGCTTGGAGGGGTTCAGCGCTTGGCGCAAACGCTTGTTTTTTAGACGACGCAACCCGGCCCTGCGGCTGTCCGTCCTCGCTGTCGCTGCGGGCGGGCAGGCGCGTGCCGCGTTGGTTGCGGAGATCGTCGTCTAAGCGTTTCATCTTGCTCATTTGAAGCACCCTGAATCAACTGAAAAAAAACGATTTACGCCAAAGGAAAGATAAAAAATAAAAATACTCATTACGCGAACTCCTTTGCTAAACATTGTTTTCTTAGAAGTTCAATGGAAATCAAGGTGTATTTGCCAATTTTTACTTGAGGAACAAGCCCCTTATTGCACCAGCCAATAATGACGCCAGGTGGAAGTCCAACCATGTCAGCAAAACGTTCACGCGAAACCACCGGCGATGGATAATGAGAAAATGCCTGTATTGGAAATTCAGGTCTGGTGACAAAATTCGAAAAAGCGTCCAAAATATCAACCCTCAGCTATAACATTACCCTAGAAAATTCATATATCCTAATTTAGGACAAATGAACAATATAGGCATTAAACCTCTATTGGAATACTATGTCAACAACTATTGAAGATCGCGTGATACTTTTACTTCGCGATCAATCTGGAGAATTGGAGCCCGACAAAAAAAAGGGGGTTATCGATAAAATAAAATCGGCAATAGGAAGTGACGCACAACAGCCTCAAATCGGAGGCCATGGCTTTTGGGAAAGGCTTGGATTTTTTACAGGGATTAACTCTAAAAGATGGCGAAAAGTCTATGCAAGAGATCAGCGTATAACTTCAGATATGTTTCAAGCACTCGCCCAACTTTTCCCAGATTATGCATTCTGGCTTAGCACGGGGATTACCGATGCGGCCAATGGTCATATTGCACCATACACTGCACAAATATTTCCAGAGCGAATTTATGAAACATCGTATGCAGCGCACCAATATTTCACTCATAGCCTTAATTTAGCCCAAACGTTATATAAAGAAGCACAAGTAAATACTAATGACGAAAAAGAACGAATGTATGCAGCAGAAAGGACTCGCCCTTTAGCTCACTGGTGGGATAGCCCTCTAAGCGATGCTGCATATAAAATTGCATCTTCTGAAGAATACGATTATTTAAAAAAACTTTGGAATGAGCGGGAAGAAGAACGCAAGGAAAATATTGAACGTATTGCAGCACAAAAACAGAAACCATTAGTAGCTCAAACCACAGAAAAAAATTCGTCTAATCTTAGAATTACACCAATACTCGGTATTGATCCCAGAACTCAACATCAAAATCGTTGGGATTTGTTTTATCGACCAAAAGATTTGCAAAAATCGAAATTTGCTCTAAGCATATTAAATATTCCATTAACACAACTCACAGATGAACAATTCAAAAGTATTGCCGAAATGTCACTTTCAGATATTCAAAAATATTTAGAGCATCATGGAATAAATGAGAACTTAGTTTTCCCAGTCATGCAAGGAGGACAAATTCGCTACAACGAAGACAAACTTACCCCAAACGAAACTGAGAGACTTGAAAAGCTGATGATTGAACACAGAAAGCGTAATAATGGCAATCAAGCAAAATAAAACAAAAACTGCTTGGCAAGTCAATATTCAACCAGGAGGGCGAAGTGGAAAGAGAATCAAAAAGACCTTCCCAACCAAAGCTGAAGCACTAGCCTGGGAACGTCACATTCAGGCAAAAGTGCAAGAAACACCCGAATGGTCACCGCAAAAAAAAGATGCTCGTACACTGTCCGATCTTGTCGATATATGGCAACGTCATCACGGCTCAGGGTTGCGGGCCGGAGCTGATACATATCGCCGCTTATTGGCAATGTGCACAGCAATGGGAAATCCTCGCAGCGACCTTTTTACAGCAGATCAGTTCGCTGAATATAGAGCGAAGCGTATTAACGATGGCGTGACTGCCAATAACATGAACCGCGAGCAATCATATTTACGAGCGGTATTTAATGAATTAATTCGACTCGATCACTGGAAGAAAGAAAATCCATTACAAAAACTGCGAGCATTCAAAATCCAGGAAAAAGAGCTTTCATATCTCGCGCCTGAACAAATAACAATACTATTAGCCGAATTAAGCCAGGCGCAAAATCCGCATGTCGCCCTGGTAACGAAAGTCTGCCTATCAACGGGCGCCAGGTGGGGAGAAGCTGAGTCATTACGGATATCCCAAGCCCGTAGCGGAGTCATTCAATTCGTTCAGACAAAATCGAGTAAAGCACGTGCTGTCCCGATCACGCCACAGCTCGAAGAAGAACTAAAAAAACACCATGATAAATACGGTAATGATGAACGCTTATTCACAACGGCCTACTCAGCATTTAGGGATGCATTAAAACGAACCGAGCTAAAACTGCCGGCAGGCCAAATGACACATATCCTGCGCCATACGTTCGCCAGCCATTTCATAATGAACGGCGGGAACATCCTGGCATTGCAAAAAGTCCTTGGTCATCACAGTTTGGCCATGACCATGCGGTACGCCCGTCTGTCACCAGAGCATTTGCAGGAAACAAGAAAACTGAATCCGATTAGTGCTTTAAATCTTGGTTGAACTTCCGTTGAACCTTTGACGAACGCAGAATAAAAAAAGGGGCTACGAATAAACGTAACCCCTTGTTTTTAATACTAAATTCTGGTGGGCCTCCCGTGAGTCGAACACGGTACCAACGGATTATGAGTCCGCTGCTCTAACCAACATGAGCTAGAGGCCCATTTTTTTTCAACGATTTTTTTGCGCGATAAGTTGCATAAAAAAACGCGGTGCTGCTGAAAAAAAGCAGCGCCAATTATAACCTATTAATTCCCTTCGAGGAAGCTCTTGAGCTTATCCGAACGTGACGGGTGACGCAGCTTGCGCAGCGCTTTGGCTTCTATTTGACGAATGCGCTCGCGCGTGACGTCAAACTGCTTGCCGACTTCTTCGAGCGTGTGATCGGTCGACATTTCCACGCCGAAACGCATGCGCAAGACCTTGGCTTCGCGTGGGGTGAGCGAGTCGAGCACATCTTTGACGACATTGCGCATCGATGCATGCAAGGCCGCATCAGCCGGTGCCAGGGTGTGGTTGTCTTCGATGAAATCGCCGAGATGCGAATCGTCGTCGTCGCCGATCGGTGTTTCCATCGAAATCGGTTCCTTGGCGATTTTCATGATCTTGCGGATTTTATCTTCCGGCATTTCCATTTTGATCGCCAAGGTGGCCGGATCCGGCTCTACCCCGGTTTCTTGCAAGATCTGGCGCGAGATGCGATTCATTTTATTGATCGTCTCTATCATGTGCACCGGAATACGGATGGTGCGCGCCTGATCGGCGATCGAACGCGTAATGGCCTGACGTATCCACCAAGTCGCATAGGTCGAGAATTTGTAGCCGCGACGGTATTCGAATTTGTCGACGGCTTTCATCAAACCAATATTGCCTTCTTGGATCAAGTCGAGGAATTGCAAGCCGCGGTTGGTGTATTTCTTCGCGATCGAAATCACCAAGCGCAAGTTGGCTTCGGTCATTTCGCGTTTGGCTTTGCGGGCCTTCATTTCACCGGCCGACATCCTTTTATTGATGTTGCGCAGATCAGGCAAAGGCAAGACCACGCGCACTTGCAGGTCGATCAGTTTTTGCTGCAGTTGCTGTACCGATGGCACGTTACGGCCGAGTATCGCGCTGTAAGAATGACCGGCATTGACTTCGCCAACCACCCAGTTGAGATTGGTTTCATTGCCCGGAAAAACTTTAATGAAATGCGAACGCGGCATGCCGCAGCGATTGACCGCCACTTCCAGAATTTGCTTCTCGATATGGCGCACTTCATCGACTTGGCCACGCAAGGTGTCGCACAGTTTTTCGACTACTTTGGCGGTGAAACGGATGCCCAATAATTCATTGGAGATGGCTTCTTGCGCCTTGACATAGGTTTTCGAGTTGTAGCCTTCTTTTTCGTAAGACTTGCGCATCTTATCGAAATTGACCGAGATGATTTCAAACTTGGCCAACGCATCGCGCTTCATTTGTTCGAGTTGTTCCGACGAGATCGCAGCGGCGCCGGCAGCGGCGTCTTCTTCATCGACCTCTTCTTCTTCCTCTTCGTCTTCCTCTTCTTCGGCATCTTCATCGACCACCACCACTACCGGCGGCGCAACCGGTGCGGCATCGTCGGAAGCATTCGGGTCGACCAAGCCATCGACCAATTCATCGATTTTAATTTCATCGGCGGCGATACGGTCAGCCGCCGCGAGGATTTCCGCGATCGTGGTTGGGCAGGCGGAGATCGCCTGGATCATGTCTTTGAGGCCTTCTTCGATCTTTTTGGCGATGACGATTTCGCCTTCGCGCGTCAGCAGCTCAACCGAGCCCATTTCGCGCATGTACATGCGCACCGGGTCGGTGGTGCGACCAAAATCGGAGTCGACCGTCGACAGCGCGGCCTCGGCAGCGGCTTCGACTTCATCGTCGTCGGTGGTGACGGTGACGACATTGTCGGATAACAGCAAGGTTTCGGCATCAGGGGCTTGCTCGTAGACTGCCACACCCATGTCGTTGAAGGTACCAATGATGCCTTCGATGGCTTCCGGATCGACGACGTTTTCTGGCAAGTGATCGTTGATTTCAGCAAAAGTCAGGTAGCCGCGATCTTTACCGAGCTTGATCAGGGTTTTGAGCTTTTGACGGCGGCGTTCGAGTTCTTCTTCGGTCGCTTCCGGATCGGACGAGAACGCATCCTTGAGCAAGGCTTTTTCTTTGGCTTTACGGTCTTTCGCTTTGGCCTTGTCGATCGCCTTCATTTCGGCACGTTCAACCGCATTCAATGCCGCGATTTCTTCGTTTTCAGGCTGGTATTCTTTCGGCTTGCGGCCGCGACGACCAGGCACTTTCACGCCGGGCAAGACATAACCGGATGTATCGATGGCGGCCAGCACGGCAGCGTCAGTCGTTTGGCTGACGGTAGGCGCAGAGCCATTCTTGATTTCCTGAACTTCAGGAGCAAGTTTTACTGATTTCTTGGTAGGCTTAATCACTGTCTTTGCATCGGTTTTGTTAGTTGTCACGGAAGCTTTCGATGTTGCGTGAAGCACTGGGTTGGCCTGAGGCGACTCCGTTGCGGTTCGCGTTTGCTTACCTGCAATCTGATGAGTTGCGCCATCCGCAACTTGCTCATCACTTTTTCTGGCTTCAGAGGGCGCGCGGGCTTGCGCCTTGGCCGGCGCACTACCAGACCGCACCGGCTTGCTCACCTTGGCGGCCACAGTAGCGGGCTGCTGGGGCGGCGAAGCCGAGGTTTTTTTTGCACTACCGGCTGGTACCGCTGCTTTCGAGGCAGGCGCTGCCGACTTCGGTGTTGCGCTTGCTTGGTTAGCAACACTTGCAACTGCGACTGGTTTTGTCACAGTCGGTGTTTTGACACTTACTACTTTGGCTATCACTGTCTTGCTGGGCTTTGTTGCAGCAGCAGCGACAGTTGCATCTTTCGAAAGCTTCGCTGCAGTGTTTTTCACTGCCTCGGGCATCGGGGTTTTCGCGGGTTTCTTCATTGCGCTAGCCATTGAATCAAACCATCCGGAACTGAGTAGCTTCCCTGATACAAAAAGAAAAAAGCAGGTCATTCGACCCGCACACGGCGCTAGCCGTTTTTCATTTCAGGTGCCACAGTCTTCAGTGCCAGTGTTTTGGGTTACTCGGAGGAGTGTCAAACTCACCTAAACAACACATTCCATGCCAAATCAGTCGATTGAGCACAGAATGAAACAACCTAAGACTTTGAATCGTAAGCCTTTAATTATACCACGCAGTGAGGCTTTTCTCTAGCCCGCACCATAGCAAAAGGCCATGGGACTGATAAAAAAATAGGCAATCAGTTTTCAAAAGATAAACTCAAAGCATGATTAAGCGCAAACAAACAGATTATCATGCTGCTGAAATATTCAGCAGCGCCCCGTTACTACCATAGACAAAAAACTGCTTTTCATCAACGATTGGCGGCTTCGGTGATCGCTTGCTTGCGCAATTCTTCTTGCAATTGCATGATTTCTCGCCAACGCGCGCGTGCCTCATCGGTTTGCAAGCCACCCGAAGCCAAACGCTCGGCCTCGTTTTTCAAGGCCTGTGAACGAATCTGCCGGATTGCGCCGAGTAATTCGAGCTTGACCAAGTCAGGGTCGGTATCGGTTTGTTCGGCGACCTCGGCAATCAAACCATCGAAGTCGGCACTCACATTGCGTAATTGCTCGGCCAAGGCAGCAAATTGCGCGCCCTCACCCATTGATTGCGCAGTAGCAACCAACTGACCGAGCATGGCCGCTCCGTCGGGGGCCAGCAAGGCAGCTTCGGCCAATAAGTCGGCATCGAGCAGCATCGCCAGGGCCGGGTAAGCCACCAGAATGCGCATGATCTGGCGCTCCAAACCAACCGGCGCACTGCGCTTGGATTTCGGCGGCGCTTGCTTTTGACGCGCAACTGGCTGCGCAAGTTCAAACAGGGCTTCAATTTCCGCCGGTGTAGTTTGCGTGACTTGCGCCAAATTGCGCACGATTTGCAAACGCAAACCGGAAGCTTGCATACCTTGCAACATCGGCTTGGCATCGAACTGGGTTTTAGCGCGCCCTTCGGCGGTGGTCAAATCGTTGTCGCTGATCATTTCACGCATGAAAAATTGCGACAGCGGCATGGCACCACGGACTTCCTGCTCGAAGGCGTCGGCACCGAATTGACGAATGTAACTGTCAGGATCGTGCTCGGTCGGTAAGAATAAAAATTTGATGAATTTGTCATCATTGGCGTGCGGCAGACAGGCATCGAGGGCGCGCCGCGCCGCGCGACGACCGGCGCTGTCGCCATCGAAACTGAACACCACGTGATCGGTTTGGCGCAGCAGTTTTTGCACATGCGTAGCGGTACAGGCCGTGCCCAGCGTCGCCACCGCTTGGGGAAAACCCATTTGCGCCAGCGCCACCACGTCCATATAGCCTTCAGTCACCAGCACATAGCCGGCTTCACGAATGGCTTGGCGTGCCTCGAACAAGCCATACAATTCCAAGCCTTTTTGAAACAGCGGCGTTTCCGGCGAATTCAAATACTTCGGTTCGCCCTGCTCCATGATACGCCCACCGAAACCGATGATCTGCCCCTTGGTATTGCGAATCGGGAACATCACGCGGTCACGGAAACGATCATAACGCTTGCGTTGCCCGCCTTCCTCATCGCTTTTGTCGATGACTAAGCCGGCTTCCACCAGCTCCGGGGCTTGGTAATCGCCATACACGCTGCGCAAACTGTCCCAGGCATCGGGCGCGAAGCCGAGCGCAAAACGGGCCGCCACTTCGCCGGTTAAACCGCGTTTTTTCAGGTAGGCGATGGCGCCTGGTGCCGTGCGCAGCTGTTGCTTGTAGTAATCGCCGGCCTTGGTCATTACTTCCGACAAGGCCAGGCTTTTGGCTTGCACTTCCGCGCGCTGCGCCGGTAACAAACGATCTTCTTCCGGCACGATCATGCCGTTGTTCTGGGCCAGATCGCGAATCGCATCGACGTAACTGAGGCCGGAATATTCCATCAAAAAACCGATCGAGCTACCATGCGCACCACAACCGAAGCAGTGATAAAACTGCTTGGTCGGGCTGACCGTGAAGCTCGGCGATTTTTCGTTATGGAAGGGGCATAAACCCATGTAGTTGGCACCGCCCTTTTTCAGCTGGACGTAGCCACCCACCACGTCGACAATGTCGACGCGGGCCAGCAAATCTTGAATGAAACTTTGCGGTATCACAGGAGTTGACGCATGCCGTCGAGCGCTTCGTTATGTGGACTGCAATTAACGCGTCAACGCGGCTTTAACCAAGCCCGATACCTTACCCATGTCAGCACGACCGGCCAACTGGGTTTTAAGCACGTCGATGACCTTGCGCATGTCTTGCGGGCCGGCTGCGCCGGTTTGCGCCACTGCTGCAGTCACGGCCGCAGCCACTTCTTCATCCGACAAGGCAGCCGGCATATAGGCCGATAAGACCAGCAATTCGGCTTTTTCGATGTCGGCCAAATCTTGGCGGGCACCGGCTTCGAATTGCTGTATCGAATCTTTGCGCTGTTTGATCATTTTTTCTATGATCGCCAAGACCATCGCGTCGTCGAGCTCAATGCGTTCATCGACTTCGCGTTGTTTCATCGCGGCAGTCAACAGACGGATGGTGCCGAGCTTGACGGCTTCCTTGGCACGCATGGCGGCTTTCATGTCTTCGGTAATTTGTTCTTTCAAACTCATTTTGCTCTCCTGATACGGAATCGAATAAAAACACAAAGCCCGCTGCGGCTGACCGGAGCGGGCATGCAAACCTAAGCGGTATTACATTGCAGCGTTACTGGCATAGCCAGAAACAGAGGCAATATCAATACATTTTCTTAGGCAATTGCTGACTACGAATGCGTTTGTAGTGACGCTTAACTGCGGCCGCCAGCTTACGCTTGCGCTCTGCAGTTGGCTTCTCGTAGAACTCGCGAGCACGCAATTCGGTCAACAGACCGGTCTTTTCGATAGTGCGCTTGAAGCGGCGCATGGCGACTTCGAACGGCTCGTTTTCTTTAAGGCGAATTGTGGTCATTTAAGTTCAAACCATGGAAAGATTATAGGAAGAACGAGATAGTAGCAGGGTTTTCGATTTAAGGGAAGGTGGATGATTAAATCTTACGCAAATAATGCGTACCACTTGAACCGAAAACCACAAAAAGCTGTCGGCTCTCGCGTGTATGTTTCAATTTGTCAGAGCCGCAGTATCGGCCAAAAGCGCCGCTTTGTCCACCTCTGTTCACAAAAAGACATGAACAATCACACCGCCTGCCCGGCTGCCGAACCCGAAGCCCATGCCCATTGGAAGTTATAACCACCTAACCAGCCGGTCACATCGATGGCTTCGCCGATGAAATACAAGCCTGGCACAGCATTGGCCATCATGCTTTGCTGCGACAGCGCCCGGGTGTCAACGCCACCGCGTGTCACTTCAGCCTTGCGGTAGCCTTCCGAGCCATCCGGCACAATTTCCCACTGGTTGATTTTTTGTCCGAGTTCGCGCAAGCGTTTATCTTGCATGTCAGCGATTTTTTGTTGTCCGTCGAAACCATGCGCGGCCAATAATCCGTCGGCCAAGCGTTGCGGCAGGTATTGGGCTAAATAATTAGCCAGATTTTTTTTACTGCTGCTCTTGGCGGCAATCAGTTCCGCGGCCAATTCACAGTCGGGCAGTAAATTCAGGCGTATCGGCGCGCCTGCTTGCCAAAAACTGGAAATCTGCAAAATGCCGGGACCAGACAAGCCGCGGTGGGTGAATAAGATGTCTTCACGAAACAGCGCGCGTTGCTTCTTTTCGCCGGTTTCAACGGTCACGGCCAGCGCGATACCGGCCAGCGGCACGAAGGCTTCCCAATCGCGCAGGGCGAAGCTCAGGGGTACCAAGGCTGGCCGCGGCTCGATGACTTTGAGGCCGAATTGGCGCGCAATCTGATGGGCGAAGTCGGTGGCACCGATTTTCGGTATCGATAGGCCACCGCTGGCGATCACCACACTGCTCACTGCTATGCTGCCGGTGGCAGTCTCAAGCACGAAGCCACCAGCGGCCGCTGGCGCAACTGCCGCCACGCTGCATGGCATGCGCCAGCTTACGCCGGCGCGATCGCATTCAGTTTTGAGGACGCGGATAATGTCTTCGGCGCTGTCGTCGCAGAATAACTGGCCTTTGTGCTTTTCATGCCAAGCCACGCCGTGCCGTTTGAGCAAGGCTAAAAAATCCTGCGGTGTGTAGCGCGACAAGGCGCTTTTGCAGAAATGCGGGTTGTCCGATAAGAAATTCGCCGGCCCAGTTTCTAGATTGGTGAAGTTGCAGCGTCCGCCACCGGAAATGCGGATTTTCTCGGCCAAGCGGGTGGCGTGATCAATCAGTACCACGCGGCGGCCACGTGCAGCGGCGACGGCCGCACACATCATTCCGGCGGCACCGGCACCGATCACGGCGACATCATATTGCTGGTTCATGCGATTCCCATCTTCAATTGAGGCGAGATTGTAGCCTAGGCGCCTATCGGACTGAGGGAATCGCAGCAAAAAATCATCAGCGCAACAAAAAGGGCGTGCCCGATACCATCCGGTCACGCCCTTTTTAAAGCGGCTGCGCCACCCCGCGCTGAGTCTATTTAGACAAGCGGCACAAGGCCACGGACTTGGCCGCTACCCGCTCGACGGCAAACAAGCTCGACGACAAAGGCAGAACCAAGGCCCCTTGGCTGATGCTGTCACCGCTGGCGACATTGACGGCAAAGCCATTGATGCTAAACAAGTTGTTAGCGTCATTGACTTTATTAAAGCTCAGATTATTCGTCGCGGCCGTTGTGCTCGGCAACAATGTCGCTTGGATCACGCTACCGCTGACGCTGAGGCTGGCAATCGCCGTGCCGGCGTCGGCACAATCCCAACTGCCGTTGAGTTCACTGCCTGTCAATGCCTGCTGTTTGACGGCATACAACGCACCGGAACGCATCACCGGCGGCGTGTCGGTGTTATAGCCATAGTGATCAAATACCAATACGGCACCGCGGTCGCCCGCTTGTACCGTCAGGGTACCGAATTCACTGCCGTTTTGCTGCAAATGCAGACGGCCATCGGCATTATTGGTCTGCACCGTCAGTGTTACCGGCGCTTGGGCCGCTGTCTGCGTCGATACATTCGAACACGTGCCATTGGCATTTGCCTGGCCACCGACGCACACGGTCACGCTCTTGCCGCTGGCATCGAGCGAAATGGTACCGGCCACAGTGCTCGGCGAGCCACCATTGCTGGCATTGCGGCCTTTGCCAATAAAATTGTAGATGCCGGCAAGATTGCTCAGACTGGCCGGCAGCGCATAGCTGCTGCCAGTTACCGTAGCGGCAATGGCACCGAGCTTGACGCGGCCGACCAGCGTGCTGGTGCGCGTATCGAGTTTCAGATCAAAACTGCCGTTCGCACCGGTCAGCGTTACCAAGCTGCCGCTAGTCGTTTTGCTGTAGGTGCCGCTGAGATCGCTCAAGCCGTATTGGGTCGACAAGACGCGAATGCTGAAACTGCCATCCTGATTCAAAGTCAGGCGCCAACTGTCGCCGACATCGGCGACCAAGTCATACACGCTGGCGGTGCTGCTGTTGCCAGTAAGCGCGCTTAATCCGAGTTGACTGGCAGTGGCCGCCGAGGCGCTGGTCACCGCATCGAGTGTGACCACGGGCGTCACCACCGCGACCGGTGCCGTGCTAGTGCTGGAACCGCCACCGCAAGCGGCGAGCAAGAAACAAAGAGAGGCGCCGCTTAAATAGATTTTTTTCACAAGAAATTTCCCTGAACTTTTAAAAAATTGATTTTGCTCTAGAGCACAAAATACCGCCATGTAACAAATGTTCTATATCAGTGAATTCCCTCATTTCGCTCACCAGAACGGAATCTGTCCAGATAGCAGCAAGAACCTCGCACCAACATCTTGCATTGCAAAAGATTGCTTTATATCAGTGCGCGTGTTTGAAAAACGCAACGTTTACTAGGCTTTTAAAATTGAATTAAAGCTATAAAACAAGAAATTCTTGACTTGCTTTCGGCAAAATCGGATAACAGATCAGCGGCTGCGCAAACGTTTGCGCAGCCCTTAATAAATAAGCAAAACTGTTTATCAAGCAGGTGTCGTATAAATAATTTTGCACCATAAAAGATCCTTTACTCGGACAAAAAAACTTACCTTTGGGATGTCATTCATGCGTAATTACTCTACCCGCCAACTGTTGACGGGCACCACCCGTTCGCTGATCGCGCTGGCCATTACCGCCGCGTTTCCTATCCACGCCGCCTGGGCACAAGAAGTCGCACCGGCAGCACAAAAAAATGATGCAGTGAAACTCGAAACTGTCATCGTGACGGCCAACCGCCGCGCAGAAAACATTAAAGAAGTGCCGATGTCGATTTCTGCCATCAAAGGCGAGGCGCTCGATACTTATAATGCCAGCGGTCAAGACATTCGATTTTTGTCAGCGCGGGTACCGAGTTTGAACATCGAATCCGATTTCGGTCGTGCCTTCCCGCGTTTTTACATCCGTGGCTTAGGTAATACCGATTTCGATCTGAATGCTTCACAACCGGTCGGCTTGGTCTACGATGATATCGTGCAAGAAAGCCCTATGCTCAAAGGCTTTCCGGTGTTTGACGTGGAACAAGTGGAAGTGCTGCGCGGCCCGCAAGGTACTTTGTTCGGTCGCAACTCGCCGGCCGGCATCATCAAGTTTGAATCGGCCAAACCGAGCAATCGTTTTGAAGGCTATGGCAGCGTCGGTTACGGTAACGATGGTGCCGTCAATCTCGAAGGTGCCGTTAATGTACCGCTCAACCAAGACTGGGCGATGCGCATTGCCGGTCAGGCACAAAGCCGCGACGACCGCGTGACCAATCCGCGCGCCACCGGCACCAAAACCTTTGAGGGTTACCACGATAACGCCATGCGTCTGCAACTGGCTTATAAAAATGGTAATTTCAACGCCTTGTTCAATGTGCATGGCCGCGATATGGCAGGTAGTGCGACGCTGTTCCGCGCCAACATCATCAAAAAAGGTACGAATGATTTGGTACCAGGTTTTGATTACAGCAACTACCCTACCGACGGCATCAACCATCAAACTTTGAGCTCGTCCGGTGCCAGCGCCCGTCTGCGTTGGGATCTCGACGGTATGACCTTGCATTCGATCACAGGCTACGACCGCGCCAAGTTCTACAGCCGTGCCGACGTCGACGGCGGCTATGGCGCGGTGTTTACCGGCCAGGCTTCCGGCCCAGGCGTGATTCCCTTCCCGTCCGAAACGGCGGATGGTATGCCTTACCTGCGTCAGATCACTCAGGAAGTGCGACTCGAGTCCAACACCAAGGATGCTTTGCAATGGATCGCCGGCTTGTACTACTTCAGTGAAAATCTGCAAGTTGACAGCTTCGATTACAACTCGCTGGGCGGCAATGTTCAGGATGGCTATGCGGTTCAACACCAGAATGCCAAATCGTATGCGGCTTTCGGTTCGCTCAACTACGCGGTCAATGATCGATTGAAAGTACGCGGCGGTTTGCGCTACACCAGCGATAAGAAAGAGTTCGATGCCCAGCGTCAATGGACTCCAGGCAAGCCTATCAGCGCCGGTGGTACAGCCGTGCTGACGGCCAATCCGAGTTCGAACAACCTGACTTGGGATTTGAGCAGCAGCTATGCGCTCGACAAACAAACCAATGTGTTTGCGCGCGTCGCTACCGGTTACCGTGCCCCGAGTATTCAAGGTCGCGTCTTGTTCGGCGATACCATTTCGGAAGCGAAATCGGAAACCACCTTGTCGTTTGAAGCTGGTATCAAACAAGATATCCTCGACAATACGGCACGTCTGAGCGCCACGGTATTCCAATACACGGCCAAAGATTTGCAACTGACGGCAGGCAGCGGCGGCGTCAACCAGAATAAACTGGTCAATGCCGCCAAAGCCACTGGCCAAGGTATCGAACTCGATATGCAAGCCAATTTGAGCCGCAACTGGAAAGCGACCATCGGTGCCAGTTACAATGAAACGCAAATCAAAGATCCTGGCCTGTTCGTTGCTGCCTGCGGCAATGGCTGCACGGTGACCAACGCAGCCGGTTCGGTCGCCGGCAGCACTTCGATCAATGGCAATCCCTTGCCACGCGCACCTAAATGGGTAGGCAACTTTACCCTGCGTTACAGTACGCAAATCGGCGAAGGCACGCTGTATGCCAATACCGATTGGGCTTACAAAGACAAATACAATATGTTCTTGTATGAAGCCAAGGAATACACGGCGAAGTCTTTGTTAGAAGGCGGTTTGCGCGTCGGTTACGTCTGGGCTGATGGAAAATATGAACTCGCTGCCTATGGTCGCAACATCACCAATAAACAGCAAGTCATCGCCGCCATCGACTTCAATAACTTGACTGGCATTTTGAATGAACCACGCAGCTACGGCGTGCAATTCAAAGCGAACTTTTAATTGAGCCTTGCAGTCTGAAAAAAACGCGCCACGGTTTGCACCGGGCGCGTTTTTTTTGAGGCAAGCGCGGCAAGCTTATCCGCCCTGCCCTTGCTTGATACGCCGAGCCACATCGATACACAAAGCGACTTGGCGGGCGATATTCGTCGGCACCGGCTGTTGACCGCACAGCACCTCACTGATCCATGCCGCCGTGCTGGCGGCATCAATCGCCGCTGGCACGGCGGCCGCTGGCCCACTCAGCAGTTCTTCCGTCTCCAACAAGACTTCGCGCTGCCCCTGATGTATCCAGTCTATGCGCTGGGCACGTCCGGTGCTGGCCACGGCTTCGCCTTCGGTACCACGCATCAGGAACACTTCGCCGGCATCGGCCGGTGCGGCATGCAGCAAATACTCGCTGAGCATGTTCAAGTATTCGGGATGGGTATAGGAATTCAAGCGCAAGACGGGCGTCGTGAACGGTTGGAGTAATTTCACCAGGGTATGGGCCGAGTTGCGCACGCCTAAGATACGGCGCATGCTGAGCTGGTTTGCCAGTGCCGGTGATAAGGTTTGTATCGTCATGAACACCGGCTGCTGCGCCGCCATTTGCAAGGATACGTGCTCAGCCGATTGCGCGGCAGTGATGCCGAGGGCTGCAAAAATTTCGGCCGAGGTAACGCGACCGGGATCGTCTGCCACGCCGTGCACCAATACTGGCACGCCGGCTTGGGCCAACAACAGCGCGAGTAAGGGCGTTAAATTGGCTTTTTTGCGTGCGCCGTTATAACTCGGTATCACCACCGGTGCAAACTCGCTCTCGACTGGGGCGCTCAAGTCCAATAAAAAATCAGCGGCGGCAGCGAGAAAGCCAGCCACTTCGTCTACCGATTCGCCCTTGATACGCATGGACAGTAAAATCGCCCCGAGTTCCAGCTGCGAGACGCGTCCGGCCAGCATGGCCGCGTACAGGGTGGTGGCATCGACACGCGTCATATTACGTGCACCGTCTTTGCCACGGCCAATTTCTTTGATCCAGCGGGCGGCTGACAGCGGCTGCGCTGCGACGGCGTTCATGCCAGTCGTGTGATTCATCATGTTCTTTATCCTTATCATTCCAGCAGTGCCAGCACGGCCTGCCATTGTGCCGCACTGACCGGCGTGATTGACAAGCGGCTGCCTTTTTGCAGTAGCGGCATATCGCTCAAGGCCGGCGTGGCGCGCATTTCGCTCAGACTGAGCAGACGCGTTTTGCGCTGCGCCTGCAGATCGACCATGATCCAACGCGGCTGTACCGGCGTCGATTTGGCGTCGTAGTAGCGGCTGGCCGGGTCGAATTGGGTGTGATCGGGATAGGCCGTACTGATTACTTGCGCCAAACCGGCAATGCCGGGGGTGGCGCAGCTGGAGTGATAAAACAGTACGCCGTCACCGGGCTGCATAGCGTCACGCATAAAATTACGCGCTTGGTAATTGCGCACCCCGAACCACGGCACGGCTGACAGCGCCAGCGCGTCGTCGATACTCAGTTCTGCCGGTTCCGATTTCATCAACCAGTAAGCCATGCCACTCCATCCGCTGAAAAAAACCTGATTACCGCACCGGTAACGCCAAGGTGCATAAAAAAACGGCTGTCATGAATGACAGCCGTTCAAAAATAAGTCCCCACCGATGCCGCTATGCCGGCATCCTGAACCTGAGGGTTCAAGTTGGCTACGGTCAGTTCCGTTTCGGGTTCATCGGGCTAGCGACGCTCACACCCACAGAACAATATCCCGCGGCCTATGCACATAAATGGTTCAAGGAATATATGGCATTGGCGAGCACGGCAGGGAATTGAAGTTTACTCCCAAATACTGTGGCAGGGGAAGCGATTTCAATTAATTTAAATAATCTAGGGGCGGTTCAAAATAGTTTTTCTTGCGCATTCAAAGCTTGGTCCATCAACACATGCATGTGTTCCATCTTTTGCTTGACTTCCGACATGGACATCCCCGACAAAGGACCTTCCGGCGACTTGGTTGCCAACAGTTCAGTCGTCATGCCTAGCGCTGCCATCACGGCGATGCGGTCGGTGCCTTTGACTTTGGAAGAGTCGCGCAGGGCCGTCATTTTCGCATCGAGAAACGCGGCCGCTTCGCGCAGCGCGCGGTCTTCGCCTTCGCGGCAGGACAGCTTGTAGCTCTGTGCCATGATGGTGACGTCGACCTGGATCACTTTTTTATCGCTCATACTGCTTCCTCATCTTCAATGATTTCGGCCGGCAGTTGGCTGAGCAAAGCGCTGGTACGCGCATGCGCCTCTTGCATGCGCTGTTGCATACCCAGATTTTGTGCCGTCAAGGTAAGCAGTTCATGGCGCAGACCGGCATTTTCCGCGCGCAGGGCATGCGTGAGCTCAGAGAGTTTGGCGACTTTTTCAGCTAGCAATTGAAAATCGGAAATCATCATAGATATTTAAAGGACAGCAACAAATCTGGACTCTCATTATACGAGCAATTTTTCGGCGCGCAGTCGTTCCGATGGCTGCGGAAGTGAAAATGACTGAAAAAAATCGTCACAGTACTAAACAAATGGATACATTCTGTCTGTTGAATGCCTATTTTTTGTGAGTGAGAACACAAATTGTCCGTTTGCATCCCACATTTTTTAAAAATAGGTTATTATTTGGCGTCTGGCCGACCACGCTTGACTCGACGCTGGCGTAGCAATGGTGAAATTTATCCGCGCCATTGAATTACTATCAATCGCCACCAGATTCAACACTGAATATGGCGATTTGCCAAGACATTCCGCTATTCTGTGGCGCTGTTACCCCTTAATTTTTCCCTCTCGACGAGGATCCCATGAGCGAAAACATCAAACATGTAAGCGATGCTTCTTTTGAAGCTGACGTATTAAAATCCGATCTGCCGGTATTGGTCGACTTCTGGGCCGAATGGTGTGGTCCGTGCAAGATGATTGCGCCTATTCTGGAAGAAGTTGCAAAAGAATATGGCGGCAAAATCGTGATCGCGAAACTCGATGTCGATGCGAACCAGGCTATTCCTGCTCAATTCGGTATCCGTGGCATCCCGACCCTGATCTTGTTTAAAAACGGCGCGGTTGCCGCGCAAAAAGTCGGTGCGCTGGCCAAAGGCCAACTGACTGCGTTTATCGACGCCAATATTTAAGCTCTGCACCGTCACTGTGACCGAAACCAGCAACATGGTTTTTCGGCCCAGTGATGGCAGGTAGGCGCCGCAGCGATGTGAGCGACACCAGAAATACATTAATCAAACAATACAAATAACTATTCTGTTTATTCTGTAATTCCTCTGCTCACTCCCCCACCCCATACTCCCATCCCGGGACACTCACCATGCATCTATCTGAATTAAAAGCCTTACACGTATCGGCATTGCTCGAAATGGCTGTAGGGCTTGACATCGACAACGCCGCTCGTATGCGCAAGCAAGAGCTGATGTTCGCGATCTTGAAAAAACGTGCCAAATCAGGCGAACAAATTTTCGGCGACGGCGCCCTTGAAGTCCTGCCCGATGGCTTTGGCTTCTTGCGCTCGCCGGATGCCAGTTACATGGCTTCGACCGACGATATTTATATTTCGCCGTCACAAATCCGTCGTTTCAACCTGCATACCGGTGATTCCATCGAAGGTGAAGTGCGTACGCCGAAAGACGGCGAACGGTATTTCGCGCTGGTGAAGGTAGATAAAGTTAACGGCGAATCGCCGGAAGCCTCGAAACACCGTATTCTGTTTGAAAATCTGACACCGCTGCACCCGAACAAAGTGTTAACGCTGGAACGCGAAATGCGCGGCGAAGAAAACACCACTGGCCGTATCATCGACATGATCGCCCCTATCGGTCGCGGTCAGCGCGGCTTGCTGGTGGCGTCGCCGAAATCTGGTAAATCGGTCATGCTGCAGCACATCGCCCATGCCATCACCACCAATCACCCTGACGTCACGCTGATCGTTCTGCTGATCGACGAACGGCCAGAAGAAGTCACCGAAATGCAGCGTTCTGTGCGCGGCGAAGTAGTCGCCTCGACCTTTGATGAACCGGCCACGCGCCACGTTCAAGTCGCTGAAATGGTGCTGGAAAAAGCCAAGCGTTTGGTTGAAATGAAAAAAGATGTGGTCATCTTGCTCGATTCGATCACTCGTCTGGCACGCGCCTACAATACCGTCATCCCGGCATCGGGCAAGGTGCTCACCGGTGGTGTTGATGCCAACGCATTGCAACGCCCGAAACGCTTCTTTGGTGCTGCGCGCAATATCGAAGAAGGCGGCTCGCTGACCATCATCGCAACGGCCCTGATCGAAACCGGCAGCCGTATGGATGACGTGATCTACGAAGAATTTAAAGGTACCGGCAACATGGAAGTCCATCTCGAGCGCCGTCTGGCCGAGAAACGTGTTTATCCATCGATCAACCTGAACAAATCCGGCACACGTCGCGAAGAGTTGCTGATCAAAGCAGAACAACTGCAAAAAATCTGGATACTGCGTAAGTTGCTCTATAGCATGGACGAAATCGAAGCGATGGAATTCATCCTCGACAAGATGAAAGCCACCAAGAACAACGGCGAGTTCTTCGAGATGATGCGACGAGGGGGATAAGGCAGGGGTTTCGTCACGCATGCGTGGTGCCTGCCGCATCGAAGCGGCATGCTTGCCGCGCCAAAAACAGCACAGCACCACAACAGCCCTTGTCGCAAGCCAAGGGCTTTTTTACGTCTGAAATAAAGCAGCGCCGGCACGTAAGGCCGACGTAAAAACTGCGCGGACAAGCCGCGCAGTTTTCATCCAATATCGTCAAGAGTGACGATCAGAGCCTGGCCATTACTTCTCAGCCAGCAATGCCTGCATATCCCAACCACCACCCAAGGCTTGGTTCAAACTGACCACCGCACTCAGATGTGCACGCTGGGTATCGATCAAGGCCACTTGGGCTTGCCACAGATCGCGTTGCGCATTAAGCACTTCGAGATAGCTGCTGTAACCATTCTTATGCCGCAACTGCGCTAAGCGCAATGAATCTTGCAAAGCCGACACACGACGCTGTCCCGAGTGATAAATTTGCTCACTGGCGGTACTAGCTGTCAAAGCATCATGCACATCGCGGAAGGCCGATTGCACGGCTTGCACGTACTGCGCCAGCGCTTGGTTTTTACGCGCATCAGCGCCTTCGACCAGAGCGCCGATGGCACCGGCACGAAATACCGGCTGGACCAAATTAGCACCGAGATTCCACAACATTGACGCCGGATCGATCAGATTATGCACCCCTTGCGATTCATAGCCGACCGAACTGGTCAGCTTAAGCGTAGGAAAGTACAAGGCCTTGGCTTGACCGACATCGGCATTGGCGGCAACCAGCGATTGTTCCGCGGCGATCAGATCGGGGCGACGGTTCAAAACATCCGATGGCAGCTCGGCCGGCATACGCAGTTGTTGATACAAATTGGCGATATCGCTGCCACGTGCAATCACCGGCTGCGCAATCGCGGCCGGACTACGACCGAGCAAGAGCGCGATGGCCGCTTCGGTATTGGCGACGCTTTGACGCGCTTGTGCCAAACTGATTTCAGCCGCAGCCGCTTCGGAATCGGCCACATGCAGTTCGAGCTCACCGATGCTGCCGGCGGCGAACAACTTGCGTTGCAAACGCAGGGTTTCCACCCGCGCTTGCAGCGTACCTTCAGCCAGCGCCAACTCGGCATCACTGGCACGCAGGGTGAAGTAGTTTTGCGCCAGCGTGCTGTAAAGACTGGTCAGCACGACGCCACGGTTAGCTACTTGCGACAACAAGCGCGCCCGCGCCGCTTCATCGGCACGGCTGAGTTTGCCCCATAAATCGAGCTCATACGAGGCGCTCAGACCGACTTGGTAATCGCGGCTGTATGGATCGGTACCAGGGGCAATCTTGCCGGCATTTTGGCTGGTGCGCAACTTGCTCGCACTCAGAGTCGCGTCGACGGTCGGATAACGATTCGATTTGGCACCGACTGCCAGTGCACGTGCTTCGTCAATCCGCGCCGTGGCCAGTAACAAATTCTGATTGCCATGGCGAGCTTCTTCCAACAAGGCGTCGAGCACCGGGTCTTGAAAGCTTTTCCACCAGGCGGCGTAATCGACCTCGGCCGTGACCAACTTGGTAGCCGGCAGCGCGATGGCGCTTGGCGTATCGAGCTGCGGACGCTGATAATCCGGCGCCAGCGAGGTGCAGCCTGCCAACAGCATACTGGCTGCCAGCGTCGTGAACATAAAAGGGGTTTTCAACATCGTTATTCCTTTGCTGCATTGTGCAAAATGTGGACCGGATGCTCGAAATCCTGCTCCGTGGTTTTCAAACGCTTATCGTTGATCAGCTTGAAAAACAGCGGTACAAAGAAAATCGCCAGGAAGGTCGCCGCCAGCATACCGCCAAGCACACCGGTGCCGAGCGACTGTCGCGCCGCCGCGCCGGCACCACTGGAGAATGCCAGCGGTACCACGCCCAGAATAAACGCCAGCGAAGTCATCAGAATCGGCCGGAAACGCAGGCGTGCCGCTTCCAAGACCGCTGCCACCGGGGCATACCCTTCATGCATTTTCATGACGGCGAATTCGACGATCAGAATCGCATTTTTCGCCGATAAGCCGAGCAAGGTCACCAAGCCGATTTGGAAATACACATCATTATTGAAGTGGCGCAGATACACCGCCAACAAGGCACCGAAAATACCGAATGGCATGGCCAACAAAACTGAAAACGGCAAGGACCATTTTTCATACTGCGCCGCGAGGATGAGGAAAATCATCAACACGCCGGCACCGAGTGCCAGACCAGCCGCATTGCTGCTGCGTTTTTCTTGGAACGAAGCGCCACCCCAATCGTAGACTACGTCAGTAGGCAAGACATTTTTTGCCGCCCGTTCCATAGCTGCAATCGCTTGGCCGGAACTGTAGCCAGGTTTAGCATCGCCGAGCAATTTAATCGCCGGCAAGGCATTGAAGCGCTGGACCGAGTCGGGACCGGAAATGTACTTGACGGTGGTGAAGGCGCGTACCGGTATCATCTGACCAGCGGCGGAACGCACATACATACTGCCGATGTCATCGGGTTTGGCACGGTACTGGCCTTCTGCCTGCAACTGTACGGTATAAATGCGACCGTTTTTGTTGAAGTCATTGACGTAGTAACTACCCATGGTGGCGGCCAGCGTGTTGTAGACATCCGACAAAGCCACACCCATGGCACGCGCTTTCTCATTATCGACGTCGACATACAGTTGCGGCGAATTGGCTTGCCACAAAGTTTTCACGCCCGCTAACTCTGGTTGCTTGTTCGCTTCGGCCAACAGCACAGGCAAGAGCTTGGCCAAACGTTCGACCCCGCCTTCACCGGCATTTTGCAAATAGAATTCAAAACCGCCGGTTTGACCCAGACCTTGAATCGCCGGAGGGCTGAAGAACAGCGGCAGACCTTCTTTGATATGGCCGGTTTTCATATAGCCTTCGCCGACCATTTGCTGCGCCGATTGATTGCGCTCGTCCCAAGGTTTCAAGGGGAAGAACATGGTTGCCGCCGATGACTTCAAGCCGCCACCGCCAAGAAAATCGAGACCAACCAAGGCAAACGTGGTGTCGATGTTCTTATTGGTTTTCATGATGCTTTCGACTTCATGCACCATCTTGTCGGTACGGTCGAGCGAAGCACCTTCGGGCATGATGGCCGCGCCGATGAAATAGCCCTGATCTTCATCCGGAACCAAACCACCCGGTACATTTTTCCACAACACGCCGGTCAAGGCGACCATGCCGAGCACCAGCATGATGCCAAGCACGGCACGTTTGAGGAAGAAGGTAACGCCATCGGTGTAATGCTTGGTCAGACGCAGAAAGGCGGCGTTGAACCAAGTGAAAAAGGCATTATGATTTTCGGTACCGGGCTTAAGCAACAAGGCGCACAAGGCTGGCGTCAGAGTCAGCGCGACGATACCCGACAACACCACGGCGATGGAAATCGTGACCGAGAACTGACGATACAACTCACCTGCCAAGCCGCCGAGAAAGGCGATCGGACCGAACGCTGCCACCAACACCAACACAATCGCGATCACCGGGCCGGTGACTTCGTTCATGGCTTCGATGGCCGCTTCCTTCGGTGTCATGCCTTCTTCATTAATCAAGCGCTCAACGTTTTCCAGCACGACAATCGCATCATCGACCACAATACCGATGGCCAGCACCATACCAAATAGTGTGAGGGTATTGATGCTGTAACCGAGCAGATGTAAACCGGCCATGGTGCCGATCAGTGAAACTGGCACTGCCAAGGTAGGAATGATGGTGGCGCGCCAGCTTTGCAAGAACAAATACACCACGATGAACACCAAGACCATCGCTTCAGCCAAGGTTTTCAATACCTCGGCGATCGATTCGGTGACAAACGGTGTGGTGTCGTACGGGGTGCTGTACTCCATGCCTTCGGGGAATTTCGCCTTCAAGTCTTGCAAGGTTTTTTCCACCGCTTTGCGAGTTTCCAGCGCATTCGCGCCGGTTTGCAGGAACACACCGATATTGGCGGAAGGGTGACCATTGACGCGACCATACAAATTGTAATCTTTGGAACCAAGTTCAACCCGCGCAACGTCTTTGATACGTACCGCCGCGCCACTTTTATCGGAGCGCACGATAATATTAGCGAATTCGCCTGGTTCGAGCAAACGTCCCTTGGCCGTAACGGTCATGGTCAGTTCTTCAGTATTGTTCGGCGGTGCGCCGACTTTACCGGCGGCATACTGGGCATTTTGTTCGGTGATGGCATTCGAAATATCCCCGACCGTGACACCGAGCTGTGCCATACGATCAGGACGCATCCAGATCCGCATCGCATAGTCTTTGCCACCGAAAATCTGAATATTCGTCGTACCCGGTACCCGTTTCAAGGCATCGAGCACATTTTGCGTGGCATAGTTGGACAGATATAAAGCGTCATAGCGGTTATCGGGCGAAAACAAAGCGGCCACTACCAAGAAGTTCGACGAACTCTTGGAGACGGTCACGCCTTGACGTCGGACTTCCTGCGGCAGCTTGGCATCGGCCTGGCGTACTCGGTTATTGACGTTGACGGCAGCGATATCGAGGTTGGTACCGACTTCAAAGGTGACATCGATCGAGACCCGGCCATCGGCCGAGGACACCGAATTCATGTACAACATGTGTTCGACACCGTTGATCTGTTCTTCGATCGGACCGGCGACGGTGCGTTCGACCACTTCGGCCGAGGCACCCGGATACACCGCGGTGACATTCACGACCGGCGGAGAAATCTCCGGGTATCGTGAGATCGGCAGGACGCGTAACGCGGCCAAGCCGGCCAGCACGATAATCAGCGACAGCACAGTCGCGAAAATCGGCCGGTTAATGAAAAATTTTGAGAACATGTAAAATTCCTGTTTGCCTGAGCTGACGATGCAGCTGAATGTTCAGAGAAAAATTGCCTGCTGATAAACGCCGACTTAACTACCGGCTTTGGCGGGCGCTGCTTCCTGTGGCTTAGTTTGTGGTTTGGCTTCCGGCTTGGCTTCCGGCTTAGCCTGTGGTGCTGGCGCGGCCGCATCAGCCGCCGCAGCGGCTTGGGCTGTCACGGCAGTCGGGGTCACCGTCATACCCGGCTCATGCGCTTTGATGAAGCCATCGACCAAGACGCGTTGACCGCTTTCCAAGCCTTTGGTGACAACCCATTCACCATGTGACCAACCGTCGAGCTCCACCGGTTTCGGTACAAGCTTATTATCTGGCGTGACGACAAACACCATTTTTCCAAACGGTCCATCAATCACTGAGCGCTGTGGTACCGCTAAAGCGCCACTGAGTTTCGCGCCACCCAGCACGACACGAACGAATTGACCGGGACGCAGTATGCCATCCGGATTCGGTACCTGAGCGCGCGCATCGAAGCCACCAGTGGCTGGGTTAATCCGTTCGCTGATGAAATTCATCTTGCCGGTGGTAGGGAACAAACTGCCGTCAGCCAGTTTGAGTTGCACAGCAAAGGCCAAACTGCCATTACTGGCACGTTTGCCCGGCAAGGCGACTGCGCCGGCATTGACTTGTTTGGCCACTTTTAAATAATCAGCTTCGGAAATGCTGAAGTTGACATATACAGGATCAGTTTGCACGATGGTGGTGAGCAAGCTGTCTGTACTGCTGAGCAAGCTACCGTTAGACTTGTTAGCTACGCCGGTCACACCGTCGATAGGTGCCAGCACCTTGGTGTAGCCAAGGTTAAGCTTGGCTTCATTGACTTGGGAACGCAGTTGCTGATAACTGGCTTCGGCAGTTTCCAAATTCGATTTGGCATCGTCAAACTCTTTCTGACTGATCGCTTTTTCCGCGGCCAATGGGGCCAAACGCGCATATTCGCGCTTGGCTTGATTGAGTTTGGCTTCGCTGACACCAGCCGCAGCTTGGGCCGAATTGAGCTGAGTCTGGTACGTACCCGGGTCGATCTGGAACAAGACTGCACCGGCTTTGACGCGCGAACCTTCTTCGTACAGACGTTGCTCAAGAATGCCACCGACGCGAGCGCGAACTTCGGTTTCACGCGAACCGGCAGTCTGACCGACATATTCAAAATCGAGCGCCAAGTCGCGCTTTTCGAGCGTGACCACGTTCACGCCTGGTGGCGGCATTTGACCGGGTGCAGCGTGGGCACCCTCTTTACTGCATGCTACCAGTACGACCAGCGGCAGGCCGAGCACCAGCATGCGCGCAGCAGGATGTTGCATCATTTGTTTGATTTGGGTCGACAAGATTGTCGACGGAGCATCTGTAAAACGCATATAAATTCTTTCTTCTGGATTGAAGGGCAGCGTGCTATTATATACATACACGAATGTTTGTAAATATTTTATTGAGCAACCCTAGACTTTGTATGGGTATCGACACGTATCATTATTCTTTTCGGCATGATACGGTTCGTTGCTGAAGTGGCGATCGAAAGCAGTCGGACGGCTAACTTTGTCACTTGCTCGTGCAAGAAGTTCACCAAACCCTGCCCCGCTGCGTGGTTTTAGTCAAAATGTGCATGGAATATCGATAACGACTAGCAAGTCGCAAAAATGCAGGAAGCCCGGATTCACTCGCAGCGGTGTACGCAGCGAGTGAGCCGACAAGCGCTGCCAAGGAAAGAAAATGGTCAGAAAAACCAAAGAAGATACGCAAGAAACCTATTCCGCCTTACTCACTGCGGCTGAACAGGTATTTTCAGAAAAAGGCGTGACCAGAACCACACTCAATGATGTCGCCGTTGCTGCGGGAATGACGCGCGGGGCGATTTACTGGCACTTCAAAGACAAGAATGCCCTGTTTCAGGCCATGTGCGACCGCGCCTTTTTGCCCATGGAAGTGCTGCTCAATGAAATCAGCGGAACACCGGATGCAGAACCACTGGCCGCGCTACGCCAGTTGAATGTCCATTTTCTGCAACTGGTCGCCAGCGGCCAACGCCAGCGCCGCGTATGTGACATCATTTATCACCGCTGTGAAAAAAACATCGAAATGCTGTTTTTTGAAGACGAACGACTCAAACGCGGTGAATGCCTGGCCAAAGTTCAGGCCATCATCGAAACCGCCGCCAAGCAAGGTCAACTACCGGCCGATACCGACGCCGCGTTAGTGATGCAAGCCAACCATGCATTTTTGGTCGGCATCATCCACCAATGGCTGGAAGACCCTTCCGCCTACAGCTTGACCGAGCATGCCGAAGCGATGATGGATATGTTCTTAGCCGGCATGGTGGCCTGCCCGCCGCGCAAAAAAGCTGCGCTTGACTGAATGGTCGCTGCCAGCTCAGACCGGCAGCTTCCAGTTGAATTTGACGGCCAACATGCGCATGGCAAACGTGACCGTGGTGCCGCACAATAGCGCCGCCGCATCGGAGGCATTGAACCAATTGAGCAATAAATAGACCCAGCACCCGGCGAAGGCGCAGGTGGCATAGAGCTGGCTGCGCCGGAACACCAGCGGAATTTCATTACAAATCACATCGCGCAGCACCCCTCCGAATATACCGGTAATCACGCCCATCATGGCACAGACAAACAGCGGCATACCGGCTTCTTGTGCCAGCGAGGTGCCGGTAACGCTGAACAGACCTAAGCCGAATGCATCGGCCCATTCGATCGCACTTTCAGTCAGTGCATGGCGCAAATGTCGCAACAAGGGCATAGCCAATAATGACAAAATAAAAATCAAAATCGGATATTCTTGATTCTCGACCCAGAATAAGGGTCGACGGTCGAGCAAGAGATCGCGCAAGGTGCCACCGCCGAACGCCGTGATGAAGGCCACCGTAAACACCCCGACTGCATCCATGCGCTTGCGGCGCGCTTCAATAAAACCAGAACAGGCGAAAGCGATCACGCCGGCTACCTCGGCCGTGTGCAAGACCGCATTCATTCCCAGATACACCCCACTCATATTGCCTCCATGCTATTTCTATATTAAGGCGAATTTTACTCGTTTCTGCCGTGCACTCAAACTTGCTGCATACCATCACAGCACTGGCGCGCAGCGACAATTTGATTGTATAATCATGGGCTTGGCATTTTGCATAGGCGAAATCCAAGTTAACTTTAACTCTGGCAAGTGATACGCAATCGGATCAAGAAGCAAGGCGATCGACGAAGTGCATATTGGCTACCTAACTTTATACTGAGGCAAGCATGAAACCAGGCATTCACCCAAATTATCGCGATGTGTTGTTCCACGACGTTTCGAACGATTTCAAATTCATCACCCGTTCCACCATCAATACTCGCGACAAAATGGAGTTTGAAGGTAAAGAATACCCACTGGTCAAGATCGAGGTGTCGGCTGAATCCCATCCTTTCTACACGGGCAAGCATAAAATTGTTGATACGGCTGGTCGCGTTGAAAAATTCCGCCAAAAATTCGGCAAAGTTGGTTCCAAGACTTCTATTGCGAACGACTAAGCAGCACGAATTTCAGAAAAAGGCAGCTCCGGCTGCCTTTTTTTCTGCCGCACTCATTACAATATGCGCAGCTCTTTGCATGTGTTGATGCAAGACATTTCCAATAATGAATTGATATGAAGCCAGTCCGCCTGCCTGCCGCTGCCACGATCGCCCTTCCGCGCTGGGGCATCATTGCCCTGTGCCTGCTGTACATCTTGCCCGGTCTGATAGGACGCGACCCATGGAAAGGCGATGACGCCACCAGCTTCGGCATCATGTGGACCATGGCGCATGGCGGTATTGCCGACTGGTTGTGGCCGCATATTGTCGGCATGCCGGTAGCAGAAAAAGGTCCATTGACCTACTGGATAGGCGCGCTCTGCATCAAACTGTTCGGTGCCGTGCTGGGCGAACCGATGGCGGCACGCGTTTCGACCGGTGTATTTTTCGTCATCGGCTCGCTCTCGGTCTGGTACGCCACCTACCTGCTCGGTCGCCGCAACGAAGCACAGCCCTTGAAACTGGCCTTCGGTGGCCAACCGGAAGCACGCGACTTCGGCCGCACCTTGGCCGATGGTGCCCTGCTGATTTATCTCGCTTGCCTCGGCCTGCTGATACCGAGCCATGAAACCAGCGTCGAAACCCTGCAAATTTCTCTGATCGCATTTTGCCTCTACCTGTGCGTGCGTCTGTTCGATGAAGCGCGCCGACTCTTGATTCTGCAATTCGGCATCAGTCTGGGCTTACTGATACTGACCAAGGGCTGGGTGATGCCACTCGGATTAGTCATGAGCCTGGCATTACTATGCCTGTACCGCCGCCAGGCGCGCCCGTTCAAGTATCTGCTGGCGGCGCTGCCGTTGGCGCTGCTGCTGCCGGCTCTGTGGCTATGGGCGATTTCCATGGCACACCCGTACGACAGCACTCCTTACCCGGCGTGGATGCAGTGGAATGCGCGCCAACTGGCGTGGCCGACGATGGCCAGCATCAGCTACTTTTTCAAATACAGCATCTGGTTTGCCTGGCCGGCTTGGCCGTTTGCCGGCTGGGCCATCTACGCTTGGCGGCGGCAAGACAAAGCCCTGCATATCGCGCTGCCGGCAGCATTTTTCCTGTGCGTAACGCTGCTCGCCATGCTCAATCCGAATTCCGAAGATGGTTTGCTCTTGCCGATGCTGCCGCCGCTGGCGATTCTTGCCGCCTTCGGCCTGCCGACTATGAAACGCAGCGCCATCAATGCCGTCGACTGGTTTGCCGTGACCGTACTGACTGCCAGCGCCGGTTTCATTTGGCTCGGTTGGATCGCCGAACAAACCGGCTGGCCGCATAAACTCGGCGCCAAAATCATGCATCTGGCACCGGGGTTTCAAGCCAACTTCAACCCCTTCATTTTTGCCATCGCCTTGGCCGCCACCATTGCCTGGTTTTTGCTGGTGTACTGGCGCATCTCGCGCCAACCGGCGGTGTTATGGCGCGCCGTCGTACTCTCGAGCGGCGGGGTCATCTTGTGCTGGCTGCTGCTGCTCAGTTTATGGCTGCCATGGATCAATCATCGCGTCACTTACCAACCCTTGGCGCAAGAAATCGCGGCACAATTACCAACTGGCAATTACTGCATGGAAGCCTATATCGGCCCCTCACAGCGCAGCTCCTTCGCGTATTTCGGGCAAGTGCATTTTGCCGGTTTCTCGGATCAAGGCTGCGAATTCCTGATGCTGCAACATAATCGCAAGCGCTCGGACGAACCGGATCTGCCGGCCCAATACCGTCTTGAGCAATGGAGCCGAATCTGGAGCGGCCACCGCGCTGCCGATAAAGACGAAACTTTCACCCTGTATCGCCGCAAAAACTGATGAACGAGGCCGGCCGTAGCAGCCTCTGGCGCAGCGCCGCTGGCATCGCCGCGCTGGCCTGGCCGATTCTGATAGGCCAGTTGGCGACTGTTGCCAACGGCGTGATCGATACCGCCATGACGGCGCGCAGCTCGGTTGACGACTTGGCTGCGCTGTCGATCGGCATCTCGATTTATGTGAGTATTTTTGTCGGTCTCAACGGCGTGTTGCAAGCGCTCGCACCGGTGATCGGCCAATTGTTCGGTGCGCGCGAACTCGTGCGCATCGGTGCCAAACTCAAACAAGCCTTGTGGTTGGCCCTGTTCCTGAGCGGCTTGGGCGGCGCGCTGCTGCTCCATCCCGCGCCCTTGCTCGGGATTGCCAGCGCAGCACCGACCTTAAGCGCCAAAGCCACGCTATACCTGCAAATCATCGCCATGGCGCTGCCGGCGACACTGGCATTTCGCATCTACAGCGCGTTCAACAATGCCATCGGCAAACCGAAAATGGTGATGACGATACAGCTATGCGCCTTGGTCCTCAAAATTCCGCTCAATACCCTGTTCATCTTCGGCGGCTGGGGCATACCGGCCATGGGTGGACCCGGCTGCGCGGTCGCCACCACCGTCATCACCTGGAGCATGCTGCTATGCGCTTGGCTGGTACTGCGCCATGCCAGTGTGTATCGCGCTTTCGCGCTGTTCGGCAGCGGCTGGGTGCGCCCGCACTGGCAGGATTTACGCGACCTGCTGCGACTCGGCATACCGATGGGCCTGTCGTATCTGATCGAAGTAACGGCCTACACCTTCATGGCGCTGTTCATCGCTCGGCTCGGTGCCGTCGCTGTCGCCGGCCATCAATTAACGGCCAATTTCGGTACTATTTTGTACATGCTGCCGCTGTCGATCGCCAGCGCCACTGGCACTTTGGTCGCGCGTGCGATCGGTGCCCGCCATCCGGCCGCAGCCAAACAAACTGGCCAAGCCGGCATTCTCTTGGCCGCCGCCTTGGTGATGCCGCTCGGTGCGCTGATCTGGTTTTGCCGCAGCCGTATTCTGCACGCCTACACCGACCAGACTGAAGTCATCGCCGCCGCCCTGCCACTGTTCTTTTTTGTCGCCGTCTATCAAGTGTTTGATGCCATTCAAGTTATCGTCGCCTTCACACTGCGCGCCTACCACGTCGCCGTGGTACCGACCATCCTCTATGCTGTCGCCCTATGGGGTTGTGGCTTGGGTGGCGGTTACTTGATCGGCTTAGACCCGTATCAATGCATGCCGACCGCACTGCACGGCGCCCCCGGCTTCTGGCTAGCCAACAGCCTGAGCATCGCCATGGTTGCCTTGGCGCTGTACCTGTATTTGCAGCGGGTGCAGCGACAGCATGCCGCCAGTTATATTGTCTGAGGCTGGAGTCCGCACACAAACAGCACTGAACAGCCGGCAAAGACCGGCGAAACCGGGCAACTATTGCAACTTGCGGTCATCTCTGTCATAATGCTGCTCATGCGTTGCCGAGATGGCGGAATAGGTAGACGCACGGGACTCAAAATCCCGCGCCGCAAGGCGTGCCGGTTCGATTCCGGCTCTCGGCACCACAAGGATTCAAGCGGCTTACAGCGATGTAAGTCGCTTTTATTTTTTGCGCGCTTAGTTCCGCAATTCGGGCTTGGTTCCGCAAAGGCTTATTTTTCAGGCGGCACCGCTGCGCTTTGCGCCAGCAAAATATCTTTCTGCTAACTGCCTGCGCTTGAGCCAAAGTAGAATCCGACCACCTGCTCGTACTTCGCGGACACCTTCCCATTTACACCGTAACAAACATGGTGTTTTGTACTTTCGTCTCCTTTCGGCATAGCCGCATGTCTGCTCTTCTGTTGACAATGACCAGCATTCAAACCGCCTCACCGCGACACGGTCGCAAGCGGAACATGAATTCGTCACGGCCAGTGAATAAGATACTGGCAGCGCGGACTACTCCCATCAACAGATCAACAGATCAACAGATCAACGAATTGGAACTTGAAATTCAGCAACTAACCCTGCGTCACTATTGAGTCGACGCCAACACCTCGGACATTGACAGCAATTTATTGACAGGCTCTACTTCGACAATTCCTGACGGATGATTTCAGCACCGGCGCTCAGTGCCCGGAGCTTGCCCCGTGCAACGTTGCGGCTCAGCGGGGCCATACCGCAGTTGGTGCAGGGATATAACTTGTCAGCATCGACGAACTGCAGCGCCTTGCGCAGCGTATTGGCTACCTCTTCAGGCGTCTCGATGGTGTTGCTGGCGACATCAATGGCACCGACCATGACTTTTTTGCCGCGGATCAGCTCGATCAGGTCCATCGGCACATGTGAGTTGTGGCACTCGAGGGAGATAATATCGATGCTGGACTTTTGTAGCTTGGGGAAGGCTTCCTCATATTGACGCCATTCCGATCCCAGTGTTTTCTTCCAGTCGGTATTGGCCTTGATGCCGTAGCCATAGCAGATGTGCACGGCGGTCTCGCACTGAAGGCCTTCGATGGCACGTTCCAGAGTGGCGACACCCCAGTCATTGACTTCATCGAAGAACACGTTGAACGCAGGTTCATCGAACTGGATGATGTCCACACCGGCGGCTTCCAGCTCCCTTGCTTCCTGGTTAAGGATCTTGGCGAATTCCCAGGCAAGCTTTTCACGGCTCTTGTAGTGCGCGTCGTAGAGCGTATCGATCATGGTCATCGGACCTGGCAAGGCCCATTTGATCGCTTGCTTGGTCTGTTGACGCAGGAATTTGGCATCCTCGACGAAGACCGGCTTCTGGCGGGAAACGGCACCGACCACGGTCGGCACGGCCGCGTCGTAGCGGTCACGGATTCTGACCGTCTCGCGCTTCGCAAAATCGACACCATCGAGGTGCTCGATGAAGGTCGTCACGAAATGCTGGCGAGTTTGCTCGCCATCACTGACGATATCGATCCCGGCGTGCTGCTGCTCTTGCAGCGACAGGCGCAGCGCGTCCAGCTTGCCGTCGCGCAGCTCATCGCCCTGCAATTTCCAGGGCGACCACAGTTTCTCGGGCTCAGCAAGCCAGGAAGGTTTCGGCAGGCTGCCAGCAGTCGATGTCGGTAACAGTTTTTTCATGGTGGTAAAGGATATGATCTATCTGGTTAATCAAAAAGCGTAATTCGCTGCCCACTGAGCAAGCCTTGCCTGGTAGGGCTTGATGAAATTCTCTTCGGCGAATTTCCCTTGCTCGACAGCGAGGCGGTTGCGCTCGTCCCGGTCGTACACGATCAGGGTCAAGGAATAATCCTGGTGCTTGAGGCTGGGCCGATAGACCTTGCCGGCTGCCGAGTTGGCGTTGTAGATCTCAGGCCGGTAGATCTTCTGGAAGGTATCCATCGTGCTGATCGTGCCGATCAGTTCCAGATTGGTATAGTCCAGCAGCAGATCGCCGAAGAAATAGAAGGCCAGCGGGGCCACGCTGTTGGGTGGCATGAAGTAGCGCACCTTCATGCCCATCTTGCCGAAATACTCATCGGTGAGCGAATAGGCGTCCTGCACGTATTCCAGACCCAACACAGGATGCTGGTTCTCGGTACGTTGATAGGTCCTTGTGCTGGAAACGCTCAGGCAGATGACGGGCAGCTTCTTGAAGTGTGCCTGATACGCATCCGAACTGACGAAGGCCTTGAACAGCTTGCCATGCAGCTCGCCGAAATTCTCCGGGGCGCTGAAGGCAGATTGATTCTTGTTGTGTTCGATGAGCAGAACGCTGAAGTCGTAGTCACGCAGGTAGGACGAGAAATTATTTCCCGCGATGCCCTCAATGCGTTCGTTGGTCTTGCGATCAACAATGTTGGTCTTCAGGATTTCAATCAGCGGCAATGCTTGAGCAGCACGCTGACCGTCGATAGTCATCTCAACAGAAATGATCTCAAGCGTCACACTGTAGCGATCGCCGTTGGGATTATCCCAGTGCGCCAGAGCATTGAAGCGATTGTCAATCATCCTGAGCGTATTGCGCAGGTTCTCGTGACGGCTCGCACCACGTGCCAGATTCGCGAAGTTCGTGGTGATGCGTGACGCATCGGAAGGACGATAGTCCTCGTCGAAACAAATGCTCTTGATAGTAAATGTAAACGCTTTATGCATGTGACCTGAACCCCAGTTTCTTACTCAGTTAATCCCGCTTTCATTCCTGCGCCGTCAATACTTCCCAATGTTCGTTTCTGTTTTTTTTGATTCAGAAGTCTTGCCATTGCCAATATTTGAATCGAATTATAGTAGGTTCAATCCATGAATAAAAATGAATTAATTTCATAAAATCATTAGATATACTCATGAGAAAGGCTTTTCAAGCTGTCGCTTCTACAGCGCGGGGAAGGTGTCAGCGGTCGTGACTGCGAAGCCTTGTTGAGACCAGAGGATGGCGCGCTCGCGTGGCATCTCAGGCAGGTGGCAGGTCGGAATGAATTGATGGTTCTATGAGTCGCACTCATGAAAGCCACGCTGGTCAGCTATGTCACAGCAGGATGTTTAGCTTGCTCGATAAAGGCTAGCAGGTAGTCGAGATCCATCTCTGCCTCGCGCACGCCCACGAAGATCTGCTTGGGAATGCCGTGCTTGCCCAATCTCACGGGTACCACATCCATCTTGTCAGCGTATTCCAAGACCAGCCAACGCGGCAACGCTGCCACGCCCCGACCGCTGGCAACCATCTGCAGCATGATGTCGGTCGTCTCAATCGGTTTGTGGCGTTTGGGGGCAATACCGGCTGGTGTCAGGAACATGCTGTAAATATCCAGGCGATCGACCGAAACGGGATAAGTCACCAATACCTCGTCGGCCAACTGCCTAGGCTTGATGTATTCCTCTTTGGCCAGTTTGTGATTGCCAGCGACGACCAAGACCTGCTCGTAGTCGAAGACCGGCTCGAACACCAGTCCGGGCTTGTCCAGCGGATCGGGCGTGACCAGCAAGTCGATCTCGTAACCGAACAAGGCACCAATGCCGCCAAACTGGAATTTCTGTTTGACGTCGACGTCGACGTCGGGCCATGCCGTCAAATAGGGGGAGACGATCTTCAGCAGCCATTGGTAGCAAGGATGGCACTCCATCCCAATGCGCAAGGTGCCGCGCTCGCCTTGCGCAAACTGCTGCAGGCGCTCTTCGGCCAACTTCAGTTGCGGCAATACGCGGTTGGCTAGCGCCAGCAGGTATTGCCCCGCTTGTGTCAGGCGAAGGCTACGCCCTTCGCGCAGCCAGATGGCCGTCCCCAGTTGTTGCTCCAGTTTTTTCATACTGTGGCTCAGCGCTGACTGTGTCACGTGGAGGACGCCGGCTGCTGCGGTCAGCGATCCTTGCTTTTCGACCTCTTGGACGATGGATAGGTGGATGCGATCAAGCATGATGAATGAGTAAAATTCATATTTCGTTGAGATGACACCATTTTACTTCATCATTCGCTCTCCTTATGATCTCCTCATTCAATTCGATCACTGTGGGAGAGAACAGCATGCCCAACATGCAAATTATCATCTGCCAAACCTCAAGAAGATCGGTAAGATTTGAAATTTCTCTTGACATCCTCCCCGCCCTCAAGAGGCTGTCGCAAAAGGGTATTGAGTCGGTATCATGACCCCAACTGGTGGCCACGTCATTCCTGCGCGCTTTTGGCAGGAACCCAGCGGCGTTCGTGGTTAACTGAAAATGCCAGAAATTGTGGCATTTTCAGTGTAAAAAACGACGCTGGGTTCCCGCCAAAAGCATGCGGGAATGACGATGTATGCGGTGTTTCAGGTGTAAAAAACGTCCATCAGGCTTTTGCGACAGCGTCTCAAGAGCTTAAAGTTGTAAATTTAAAATACAACTTTGAGGCTGTTTATACAAAATACATATTTAAAGTTGTATTTTACCGATACAACCACTATGCTGTATCGGTCAAATACAGGATTAAGAATATGGTCTACCCTATTAAGACATTGCAGCAAATTCGGACTATTCTCGTCGGCTTTAGAAAGCATGCCGGATTGTCTCAAGCTGATGTGGCAAAATTACTTGGCGTTACTCAACAGAGTTACGCCAAAATTGAAGCGAATCCCAAAGCGACAAGTGTTGAAAGGCTATTTACAATATTGCGATTACTTGGAAGCGATATTGTTTTCACGCAAAACACGAAAATTTGGGGGGTTTCCGATGATCCCACAACAGCACCTCCGGTAGAGTTCACAGACAAAGAATCTCTTTCAGTGTTAGCTGAGCAAAGTACGAAAAACCCTTCATCAAAAATGGCCATAGCACTGAAGAGTAAAGCAATAAAAAAAAGCCATTCAGCTCCCTCGAAGGTAATCTCGCCATCTGGTACGAAAGAGAGTTGGTAAATGGGCCGTCGAGCACATACAAAACGTTTAAATATCTGGCTCAATGGCACACCAGTCGGGTACTGGGATGCGCAGAATAATAAGAGCACGCTAAGGTACTTTGATGAGTGGCTTGCTGATAAACAAAGGCGCCCTCTTTCCCTTTCACTTCCCTTTACACCAAATAACGAGCCACATCGAGGTATTGCTGTTCAAAACTATTTTGATAACTTGTTACCAGACAGTTTGACGATACGCCGTCGTATAGCTAGACACTTTAAAACAGACGGAATTGAACCTTATCAATTATTAGCTGAGGTTGGCCGTGATTGCGTTGGAGCAATTCAATTATTGCCAGAAGGCGATATACCAAACGATCTCTATTGTATTGCCGGTGAACCCCTGAGCGATAGGCAGGTTGCAGCAACACTAAGAAATGCCAGCACCGACAAACCTTTCGGAATGACAGAAAACGCTGTAGATCTTCGTTTGTCCATTGCAGGTGCTCAAGAAAAAAGTGCCCTTTTATGGCACCAAAATCAGTGGCAAAGGCCGCTAGGTAGCACGCCCACCACGCATATTTTTAAATTACCACTTGGCTTGGTCGGTGATATGAAGGCTGATATGCGTACTTCTGTAGAAAATGAATGGCTATGCTCTAAAATCATGAAAGGCTTTGATCTGCCTGTTGCAAATTGCGATATTGCTCAATTCGAAGATATAAAAGTACTTGTCGTTGAGCGATTTGATAGACGGTTGGCACAAGATGGCAATTGGATAGTACGACTACCGCAAGAGGATTTTTGTCAGGCGACGGGTACGTCGCCCCTCCAAAAATACCAAGCAGACGGGGGACCGGGAATTTCAAGCATCATGGAAATTCTTCTCGGCTCTGATCAATCATACCAAGATAGATTTAATTTTTTTAAAACCCAATTGGTCTTTTGGTTATTAGCAGCGATAGATGGACATGCAAAGAACTTTAGCATTTTCCATCGAGCCGGAAGTCAATTTCAGGCGACGCCGTTATACGACATCTTATCCGCTCATCCAATTATCGGCGCAAAAGCTCATAGCATTTCCCCTCAAAAAGTAAAATTAGCAATGGCAGTAAAAGGTTCGGAAAATTATTATTTCATTCGTCAAATACAGCGATGCCATTGGGGAAATCAGGCTAAATTAGTCGGATTAGGTGCCGCAACTGCTGAACAAATTATTGAATCTCTCATAAACAAAACTGAAGAAGTGGTTAACGCAGTTTATACCCAAATCCCACAAGGCTTCCCAGTCGATGTTGCTGACACGATTCTACGTGGCATGCTCAAGCAATGTGAAAACCTGAAAAAAATGCCCTCAGGAACATGATAGTTCCGAATTAAAAGAAACTATGCGCGAGTTCGATGCCTCGTGCTTAGCGCCTATCCCGACGACGAGCGGTCGAATAATTCATAGGTGATACCCCCTGCTCTTTTCCTTTTTTGCAACGCAGCCCCTTCATCTAAGACGCACAAAAACACTGCAAATTTACAATATATATTTATATATTATGTTTTATAGTATATTATAAAACCTTCTCATTGAAGATATTGACACCATGCCCGAGCTTGAAACTTCGCTTAACCTGAGCCAAATGCGCCTTGCTGCAACTGCCGCGTGCGGTTTGTTGAAAGTGCTCGCCAATCCGGACCGGCTGCTGTTGCTGTGCCAACTCACACAGGGGCCTCACTGTGTAAGCGAGCTTGAAACTATTTTGGGCATCCAACAGCCTAGCCTTTCTCAGCAGCTTGGCGTGTTGCGCGACGAAGGACTGGTCAGCACCCGGCGCGAAGGTAAGCAGATCTTTTACAGCATTGCCAGTCGTGAGGCGCAAGCAGTCATGCAAATCTTGTATCACCTGTATTGTCAACAACCGAACGGAGTCGCATGATGATCATTGATTGGACGCATTTCACACCTTGGACCTCCCTGGCGGGCGGCAGCCTCATCGGCTTGGCGGCAGCGATATTCCTGCTGTTCAACGGCCGTATCGCCGGTATCAGCGGAATTTTAGGTGGGTTACTGCAACGCTCTCATGGCGACATGGCTTGGCGCATTGCCTTCCTACTTGGACTGCTAGGCGCGCCCTTCTTCTATGGCATCTTCGCACCCTTACCTGCGGTGCACGTTGATGCCAGCACGGCCACACTGGTGGTAGCTGGTTTATTGGTCGGCGTCGGTACCCGCTATGGCTCGGGTTGCACCAGCGGCCACGGCGTGTGCGGCTTGTCGCGCGGCTCGCTGCGCTCGTTGGTTGCGACTGCCGCCTTCATGACAGCTGGCTTCATAACCGTGTTCATCGTTCGTCACCTTCTCGGATAAGGAAAACACCATGCATATCATCAGTGCACTCATTGCTGGGATCATTTTCGGTATCGGCCTGATTCTCTCGGGCATGACCAATCCTGCCAAGGTCATCGGCTTTCTTGATCTGACTGGTCGTTGGGATCCGTCGCTCGCTTTCGTCATGGGTGGTGCCATTCTGGTCGGGCTGTTTGCGTCACGCTGGGCAGCAGGACGCAGGCAATCACTGACAGGCGAGGTCATGCGCGTGCCCACGGCAACGCAGATTGATCGCCGTCTGGTATTGGGCGGCCTCAGCTTCGGGATAGGCTGGGGTCTGGCCGGTTATTGCCCGGGACCGGCGCTGACCTCACTGCTCAGCGGCGGCAGCAAGCCACTGGTGTTTGTGGCTGCCATGATCGCGGGCATGATCGTGTTTGAGGTATTGGAACACTTGCAGAGCCGTCGCAAACCGATTGCCTGACAAGGCGCGGCCGAGCAGTCAACGCATGCCCAGCGCATGCATGAGCAAACGCATGGCGCCGGCGAGTAAAGCAAGCGCGCTGACACTCAGGGTCCAGATCAGCACGAGCCAAGCAAGGCGTTTACCCCAGACCTGCCAGTTGCTGGCAGGTTTGGGCACTTCGTCAGATTGCCAATGATGGCGCATATCAATGGTATCCATCGCCGAGTTTCACCTTGCCACGAAATACGTAATACGACCAGACCGTGTAGCCGAGAATAAAAGGAATGATAAACAGCGTTCCAACCAGTGCAAAACCTTGGCTTTGTGGTGAAGATGCGGCCTCCCAGATGGAAATGGACGGCGGTATGATGTTGGGAAAGATACTGATCGCCAGCCCGGTATAGCCGAGAAAAACGATGGCCAATGCAGCTGCGAATGCGCCATGGTGCTGAGAATTTGTCCGAATAAAACGTAGCAGCAAGATCACGCCAATGGCCAGTAATACCGGTACCGGGGCAAACCATAGCATGTTGGGAAAACTGAACCAGCGTGCCGTGACGCGCGGGTTGACGAATGGCGTCCAAACACTGACCGCGCCAATAGCTGCGACTACCAGTGCCAGCAGCGGCCGCGTCAATTGCAGCATACGCCGTTGTAAATCGCCCTCGGTTTTCATGATCAACCAGGTACTGCCGAGTAGCCCGTAGGCGACGATCACGCCGACCCCGCATAACAGTGGGAATGGCCGCAGCCAGTCGAGCACGTGACCAACGTAGACATGGCCTTGCATAGGGAAACCATCGATATAGGCCCCCAAGGCAACACCCTGGAAGAAAGCGGCCGTCAGCGAACCGCCAATAAACGCCTTATCCCAAACATGTCGTTCGTGGTCGCGCGCCTTGAAGCGAAATTCGAAGGCCACGCCGCGAAAAATCAGGCCCAGCAGCATGAAGATCAGCGGCAGGTAGAGCGCAGTGAGAATGACTGAATAAGCCAGCGGGAAAGCGGCCAGCAGCGCCGCGCCACCGAGCACGAGCCAAGTCTCGTTGCCGTCCCATACAGGGGCCACGGTGTTCATCATGACGTCGCGCTCGTGCCGATCAGGTACGAAGGGAAACAGGATGCCAATGCCGAGGTCAAAGCCGTCCATGACAATGTACATGAACACGCCGAAGAAAATAATCACGGCCCAAATGATGGAGAGATCGATACCCATTTTGCTTAGCTCCGCTCGTTGGATGATGAAAGGTGAACAGCAACATCATCGTCCGCCGCTGACAGCGGACGGGCGGCGGTGTGACTGTGACCGGGCCCGCCGCTGATGTGGTGACGCTGGTCGTCATACGGTTGCGGCCCTTTGCGCATCAAGCGTAACAAGTAGGCGGTACCGGTGCCGAACACGGAAAAATAGACGATGATAAATAGTGCAAGCGTGAAGGCAAGTGGCGCAGCAGCGTGGGATGAAACGGCATCGGCGGTACGCATCAGGCCGTAGACCACCCAAGGTTGACGCCCAATTTCGGTGGTGAACCAGCCGGCGAGGATGGCCATCAAGCCTGCCGGCCCCATCATCAGCGTTGCGCGTAAGAAGTAGCGAGACTGGTACATGGTTTTACGCATGCGCAAGTAAACACCCCATAGACCCAGCACGATCATTGCTAAGCCGAGGGCCACCATGATACGGAAGCTGAAAAAGACTATCGTCGAATTCGGCCGCTCCGCTTTTGCAAACTCTTTCAAGCCTGGAATCTGGCCTTTCATGGTGTGCGTCAAGATCAAACTGCCGATGCGCGGGATCGCCACTTCATAATGGTTTTTTTCGGCCGCCATGTCGGGCCAAGCGAACAGGATCAGTGGTACCGCCTCATCGCCATGATTTTCCCAGTGGGCTTCAATGGCCGCGAGTTTGGCTGGCTGGTACGCCAGCGTGTTGAGACCATGGGCGTCGCCGATCAAGACTTGAATCGGCGCAACAATGACCAGCATCCACATTGCCATGGAAAGCATTTTGCGCACGGCAGGGCTATCGTTTTTTCTGAGCAAGTGCCACGCTGCGGCGGCGGCCACTATCAGCGCTGTGGCGAGAAAGGCAGCCGTGCTCATGTGCAGCAGACGATAAGGGAACGAGGGGTTAAGAATCACTTTCAGCCAATCCGTCGGCACCACGCTGCCGTTGACGATTGCGTAACCCTGCGGCGTTTGCATCCAGCTGTTTGAGGCCAGAATCCAGGTGGTGGAGATGAGTGTGCCGAGTGATACCATGGCGGTAGCGAAAAAGTGCAAGCCGCGCCCCACCCTTTCCCAACCGAACAGCATGACACCAAGAAAGCCGGCCTCGAGGAAAAAGGCCGTCAATACTTCATAAGCAAGCAGGGGCCCGGTAACGCCGCCGGCGAATGTGGAAAAGCCGCCCCAGTTGGTACCAAATTCGTAAGCCATGACGAGACCGGAAACCACGCCCATGCCAAAGTTGACGGAGAAAATCTTGATCCAGTAGTGGTATAGGTCGAGATAGACCGCTTTTCCGGTTTGCAGCCAGCGAAATTCGAGCACGGTTAGAAAGCTGGCCAGGCCGACGGTGATCGCCGGAAAAATGATATGAAACGAGATCGTGAAACCGAACTGAATGCGTGAGAGCTCTAACGCGCTGAAGCCAAACATATTTTCTCCAAAACCTTATGAAATTGCTTTAATAAATAGCGCTACTGCAACCGCTGCAGAAACAATGGCAAACGCTTTTTGTAGATACGGCCCCGATAGCCGCGCCGCGATCAAGCGGCCGCCGATCATCCCGCCCAGTGCGCCGGCAGCAAAGGGGAAGGCGATGGCCCATTGCAAGTGGCCAGACGCAGCACTGCTGGCCACGCCGGCAATCGAGACCAGAGCGATGACGGCGAGCGAAGTCGCCACAATCGACTGTGTCTTCAGGTCGGTATAGCGTTGCAATGCCGGCACCATGACAAAGCCGCCGCCGACTCCGAGCAAACCTGACAGGGTGCCAGCAAGCACACCGGAGAGCGCGAGTGCACGGGCGCAGGGCGCAGTCCAGCGTAGCTTGCCGCGTTCCGCATCCAATTGGCACGGCGGTAGCGTCTTGCTGGTCGACGCATTGTCCTGCGGCGAATGACTGCCAGCATCGTGCATGGCGCGTTGCAAGACCCGCACGGCCACGTACAGCAGCACAAACGAAAACACGATAGTCAGCGGCCGGTTAGGGCTACGTTGCGCCAACCACAAACCAAGCGGCGAACAAATGATTCCTGCGCCGGCAATCAGCGCTGCCGCCCGGTAGCGAACCGTGCCGTTTTTCAGCCCCATTAGCGCGCCCAAGGCCGCCGCCAGGCCGACTGCCAGTAAGCCAATGGGACCGGCTTCGGCCATGCTCAATCCGGCCCCAAAGACCAACAATGGCACGGCCAAGATACCGCCGCCAGCACCGGTGAGTGCAAGAATGATGCCGACTGTGAATCCGAGCAGCATGATGATGCTCATTGTGTCGACTCCGCTGGTATTCTTCGTTTCATCGATCTGCGGCTTCCGATTTGCCCATCCATGCTTGTCTCCTTACAACTATGCTGTGTGTTTCAGGCCGCGTTAAGTGGAATTTTCAGGTAGCGGATGCCGTTTGCTTCGGGTTCCGGGAAGTGCCCTGCACGCATATTGATTTGCACTGAAGGCAGGAGCAGGGTCGGCATGTCGAGCGAAGCATCTCGTTTTGTACGCATGACAACAAATTCCTCTTCGGTGATGCCGTTGCGTACATGAATATTGGAGCGTCGCTCTTCAGCGACGCTACTGACAAAGCGCAGCTCGCGGCCACCGGGCTGGTAGTCATGGCACATGTAGAGCAAGGTGTCTTCCGGCAAACTCAACACTTTGTTGATTGAACGGAACAGGGTTCTGGCGTCGCCGCCAGGAAAATCACAACGGGCGGTGCCATAGTCCGGCATGAACAGGGTGTCACCGACGAAGGCGGCTCGCTCGCTGCCATTGCCAACGACATAGCTCATACAGGCGGGGGTATGGCCTGGCGTATGCAGCGCGCGGCATTCCAGCGCTCCTATGGAAAACGGCTCATCGTTGGTAAACAAGTGATCGAATTGGCTGCCGTCACGCGCCATATCGGGGCCGGCATTAAACAGCGCACCAAACACTTTTTGCACGGTAGCGATCTGTGCGCCGATCCCGATCTTGCCGCCCAATCGTTCTTTCAAGTAAGGCGCTGCCGTCACATGATCGGCATGGACATGCGTTTCGAGTATCCATTCCAGCGTGGCATTGCGTTCCTTGACGAGGGCGATCAAGCGGTCGGCCGACGCCGTGCTGGTATGGCCGGAGTGTGGGTCGTAGTCCAGCACACTATCGACTAAAGCGCAAAGGCGGGTAAGGGGGTCCATGACCAGATAGCTGACCGTGCTGGTGGCAGGATCGAAAAATCCTTCAATATGAAGTGCTTGATTGCTCATGATTTTCATCCTTGGTGAGTTGCTTATGTCTCGTCGATGGAATGCACTACAGCAAAAGCCGTGCCAAAGTATTTCCTTAAAGAAAAATACCGTAGACATTTGATTTTAAACAATATTTAATTCAGCGCTACGGTTCGCATGACATTTTTGGCAGCTATTGACTGCCAATGGCAGAGCCATTTGACATAGTGGCAGTCTTGCGACATGATGCGTCATCACTAGGAGCGAATATGCCGAGCAAGCTTGCCACCCCTGCGGCACCATCCCTCATCTCTGCTACGGTACAGTCTTTGATCTCGTTTCTTGAATACGAGCCGCACCCAATGATCGTGCTTGACCCAGCCTACAACATCCTGGCCGCAAATGTTGCCTACCAGCGAAATTTCGGGCAGGTCGACAAACCCCTCATCGGCCACAAGTGTTATCGGATTTCGCATCAGTACGAGGTGCCATGCGATCAGGCTGGCGAGCATTGCCCAATGAAAAAAGCGCAAGAGTTGCGCGGGCCAGACCGTGTATTGCATATTCACCATACACCCCGGGGCCCCGAGCATGTTGCTGTGGAACTGCGTCCCATTTTTGATGAAAGCGGCACTATTACCGCGTATGTCGAACGCTTGGAGGTGGTGCGTAGTGCTTCGGCGCGACCCAGCGACGATGGATTGGTTGGTCGCTCGGCCGCATTCAATCATGCACTTGGCGCGTTGCGACGCGTCGCGCCATCTTTGCTGCCAGTATTGCTGCTCGGAGAATCGGGCACCGGCAAAGAATTGTTCGCGCGCGCCGTGCACGAAATGAGCAATCGGTCGGCTGGGCCGTTTGTCATCGTTGACTGCTCAGGCTTGACTGAAACGCTGTTCGAGAGCGAACTGTTCGGCCATGAAAAAGGCGCTTTCACCGGTGCGACTTCACGCAAACTGGGGCTAGTCGAGACCGCTCAGGGTGGCACTTTGTTTCTCGATGAAATAGGTGATGTGCCGCTGTCAATGCAGGTGAAATTGCTGCGCCTGATAGAATCGGGTACTTATCGCCGTGTCGGTAGCGTCGAAATTCAGCACGCGACCTTCCGCTTGGTGGCAGCCACCCACAAGGCGCTCGATCGCATGATGGAGCAGAGGGAATTTCGGCAAGACTTGTATTACCGTATCAGTGCATTTCCGATTGTATTACCGGCACTACGCGAGCGTCCCGACGACATTGTGCTGCTGGTCGATTCATTTTTGCAACGGATGTCTTCAGGTGAACGCAAGTTGACGATCAACGCAGAGGCGATGGAACTATTACAGCGCGGTTCTTGGCCGGGCAATGTGCGCGAGTTGCGCAATGTCTTGGAACGAGCCAGCCTGTTCGCCGACGACAACGTGATTCGCGTCGAGCATTTACCGCTACCAGCAAACATCGAAGCCACGCGACAGAGCAAGCGCACTCAGGCAAGCGTCGCCGGCCCAGCCGATGTTCCGATGACTGCATGGGGCGGCACACGCAAAGAGCTGGCAGCGCAAATGGGGATCAGCGAACGCAGCTTATATCGTCGACTGAAACAGCAAAACCGGCAAAACCGCTCCTAACGAAACGCGACTCACTCCGTCGCCATTGAATTAATGCAGCAATTTTAAAATAAGAGTGGCAATCAAGCCCCCCTGCAAAATACCGGCAGAAACAATGTAGCGAATTAAATCTGCTTTGGTATTGGCATTCAATGTTTCGCCAGACAATTTAAATTGACTTAATTCTGCCTTCACTTCTTGACGAAAATACGCTAATTCTGTCTTCACTTCTTGACGAAAATGCGCTGATTCCGTCTTCATTTCTTGACGCAACGAAGTCAACTCAAAAGCTATTTTACTCAGTTCCGAAGCCACATCCTGCTTGGCGGAAAAACGCTCGCTCATGCTGTCATCGGTAGCTTGAATGAGTTCCGCTAATAGTGCCGTTTGCACTTTGGCTTGTTCTGGTGGAACGCCTGATTTTTCCAACTTTTCCACCATTATTTGTGTGTCGAATGGAATTGCCGCCATCATTTTTGCCTCCCTGCGCGAGCGCCTTGCTTGGTATAGAAAACGCGCCGCCCAAGCAATGTATGCTGAATCATTTGCAAGACACTATTGCTTAAGCACATACCTGAAAAACAGCGGTACGCGACATGGACCTATATATCAGACAGAAGTGGGCGCTGAAAACAAATTTATCATTGAGAACAAATAAGGTCAACTTACAATTAAGCAAATAATTGTAGCCATGTAAGCTACTATGCCGTGAACAGCTTGAGTTCCATGGCGCGAGCGACGGCTTCGGTTCTGCGTTGTACCTGTAGTTTTCCAAAAATATTTTGATTATGCCATTTCACCGTGCTCAGCGATAAAAACAGCCGTTCACTGATTTCCTGGTTCGAACGTCCTTGCTGCATCAAGTGCAGTATTTCCAGCTCGCGGGGGCTATAGGATTCAACAGTTGGCGCGGAAAACTGAGGGGCCGCTCGGGTAATTTCGCTCTGCTTCATCGGCTCTTGCAGGGCAAAGACACTGAGTAATTTGGCCACGTAATCCGGTTTAATTGCTTGGCTGGCGGCTTCGGCGAGCAGCTTTGCCATGACAATACCTTCATCGACAAAAATGCGGATATATTCTCCTGGCTCTGCCAGTACCAAGGCCTCATTGAGTACCTGTATCGCTTCCGTTCTTCTATCCAAGGCTGCCAGTGTCATCACCTGTGTCACCAGCGCTTTGAGTACCTCATTGGGATAGCCTTTTTCTACCATGGCGCGTCGGTGTGCGTCGATAATTGAGAACGCCGCACTGCCATTCCCTTGCGCAAGAAATGCTTTGGCTTGGGCCAGCGGTAATTTTTGTTGAGTGGCCAAATAGGCCGCACCCGACACCTCACCTCGTCGTAACATTTCCACCACCTGAACCTCAGCAATTTCCTGCATCCGGCCAGTGAAAAGCTTTGTCTTTGCGGCCACGCTGGCTTGCGCCAATAAACTCACGGCACTATCGTTATCCTCGCGCGCCAACATCATGCGTGCGCGTAATACGTCGCCACCCAATCCGTTTTCACTTTCCGAGCGGGCGGCAAGCTTGCTGCTCTTCAAGGCATGGAACTCAGCCTCGTCGAGTTCATTCCATTCATACAGTATGCGCGCTAATCCAAGGTGGGCTTCGCATCCGATCAAATGGTCAGGATCAGTAATCATTTGCAAGGCGCGTCGGTAAGTGTCAGCGGCTGAGCGAAGTTGATTGTCGCTTGCTTCAATACCTGCCAGTGCGATCGATGCCGCTACGGTAAACATCATGTTTCCGTTCGACTGCCCGGTGGTGACTACCTCGGAGAAAGCGCGTCGCGCCCCTGCACGTTCATTCCGAAACAGCAACACAACACCGAGAGCACAGTGCGCGGCCGTGCGCGCGGGCTGATTGTCTGCTGACAAGAGCTCTAAAGCGCGCGTTGCTTGAGAATGAATGACGTCAATATTATGTTGCGAGACCGCCGACCAAGACCAGAGGGTGGCGATTTGCCCGTAAAGATCTGGGGTAGACGAAGTAATCGGGGCATGACCTAGTGCAGCCTCGGCGGCCAATAGTTTTGCACTCACTTGTTTCGATTGGCCGGCAATAAACAGGGCCCAAGCAAACGTCACCCAAAGGGATGGATAGGCATTCAAGACCTTGTGGGGCTGTGCTTGTAGCCAACGTACGACAGGCTCCATCTCACCACGGAAGTACAGGGGCGTGCCGTTTCCTTCAATCAGACGCATCGCGCGTGGTATGTCGTTCGCGGCGACGGCTTGGTGAAATGCATCAATTTCCAAGCCTTGTTTCTCGTACCATAGGCTGGCACGAAGATGAAATGTTGCTGCTTGCTGATTTTTGAGTAAGCGTTGGCGCAAGAAATCAGCGAACAAGTGGTGGTATCGATACCAGCGCCGCTCATTATCGAGCGGAACAATAAAGAGGTTGACCTGTTCGAGGTATGCCAAGGTTTCCTGCCCATCAGCAACTTCAAGCAGCGCATCACATCCAGATCGACTACACCACTGCGCAGCAGAACACTGTCTTTATCGAGTTTTTGCACGAAACACAGCCGCACCCCGGGGGCTTCTTTGGCGCAGCGAGCCAGCAAATCCGGCCCGAAATTTTCGACAAAACCCTCGCGTGTGCGGATCGTAAATGTTCTGATCAGTTGTGCGAGATCGAGGTTTTCTGCGGGACGCAGAAGCGCCTCAGCATCCTGCACAATCTGGCTCACTTTTTCACGCAACACGAGCGCCCGAGGAGTGGGAACCAAACCGCGTCCGGCTCGGACCAACAAGGGATCACCGGTGGTCGCTCGCAATCGGGCCAGTGCACGGCTCATTGCCGATGGGCTGAGGCCGAGGCGTTTCGCTGCGCGCGCAACACTTCCCTCTGCCAGAACGGCATCGAGAGTCAGGAGTAAATTAAGATCTGGGCTTGGCATGTGTTGAGTTTAACATAACGCACTGCAGACGAGATAGCAGCAAGCGTATGATTAAACAGCGTCGAATGCTTCAATAAACAAGGCCGATTTGACTATCCTATGGGGTCTGATTTACATACGGCGCTGACATCGTTGCCACGGATACGCTTACGACCAATGTACAACAATCGTTACAACAATCGTTACATAGATCTATTATATTTGATGGCCAAATGGTTTCACGTGGGCGTGCTCGCAAAACCAGCTACGCGGCCAGACGAGCAATTCGTGGTAGTCAGGCACCGTTGATGCTGTATTCCGTCGACACCACCGGACGTACGCATGAAGCAGGCCAGCTTGAAGCGATTTATCCGGCCGGTTGTGCGATGCGCTTTGCCACCCCCTTGCCATGGCCGCTGTACGAAGAAATGCAAGATGGCTGGTTTCGCGGGCTCCCTTATCCCTTGGCAGATATGCGACCACAAGGTTTTGTAGGACGCAATTTTGCGCATCAGTATGCATCGATTCTGCAAGTCGACGCCGACCTGACACGCTGGAGTGAAGATGACGTCTTACACGTATTGAGTTTGCTGGGGTCAGATCAAGCCGGCAATTACATCTTAGGTGAAGCGGCGCTGCGCCGCTTCTATGAGGAACAACAAAGCAAACCGCCGTTTCTCACTGAAGATGCCATCGTCACAGCCTATCCGGCGCTGGCTCAACAGGCGCTGAGCCATGGCACAGTGGGTTCGTCCGCTGCCGGGGAATTTCCAAAATTTACCGCCCGACGCATGACAAGCACAGCGCAGCACGTGATTGTGAAATTTTCCGGTTCAGATGCTTCACCACAAGCACAGCGCTGGTCAGATTTACTGGTCTGCAAACACTTAGCCTTGAATACGATTGCTGACACGCTGCACGTTGCGGCAGCAAACAGTCGCATTTATCAATTCGGGGCGCGGACTTTTTACGAAGTGGATCGATTCGACCGCCACGGCGAGTTCGGCCGCTCCGGCGTCTGTAGTTGGCACGAGATGAATGTCGCCTTGTTCGGCAAAGCTGGCTCATGGTCTGCTGCAGCCGATGACTTGCTCGAGAATAATTACATCGCACCAGAAACGCGCGGCCAGATACAACTTTTGGAACTTTTTGGCCATTTAATCGCGAATACCGATATGCATGACGGGAATCTGGCATTCCAGCCAAACCTGATGTTAGCGCCGGCCTACGATATGTTACCGATGTTCTATGCACCACAACGTGGGGTTGAATTGCTTGATAGAAAATTTACGCCAACTTTGCCAAGCCCAAGAGAACGCTCCGCGTGGCTACAAGCTGCCGCGGCAGCCGCCGTGTTTTGGCATCGTGCGGCATGCGATCCAAGGATCAGCGATCGCTTCCGCACGATTTCAGCAGCGAATGCGCAGCAAATCGAAAGATTAATCAGCTCGCAGCGTGAGCAATAATTTAAGCAGTTTTAATCATTGAGCCGCGTAATCATATACTGCACGGCCGCGGTAATTTCCGCATCAGTGCAAGTGCTGCAGGAACCGCGCGCCGGCATGATTTTGTAACCGTGGATGGCGTGCTCAATCAGACGCGTCGGGCCCTGTGCCAAGCGGGCAGCCCAAGCCGGCCGGTCACTCAGTTTCGGGGCGCCGTTGACGCCACGCAGATGGCATTCGGCGCATTGCATGTTGTAAATCAGTGCGCCAGAACGCGGCCGCAGCTCTGCTGCCGGGGCTTGTGCTGCCAGCGCCAGCAAGCTGGCCGTGTACAGCAGGCTGATGATATTGGGCATATTTCTACCTCCTTGCCATGACAGAATATCGATTATCGCATGCGCAGCGAAACGCCGACGATAGGCTACAATAGCGCCACTTTCCGCCATCCTCTCTCCGACAGATCATGAATAAGCGCGCTTCCTGGGTCGATTATGCCAAAGGCTACGGCATTGTGCTGGTGGTCTATGGTCACGTCAGTCGTGGCTTGTTCAACGCCGGTCTGCTGCTCGATGCGCCGCGTTTCACGCTCATCGACAGCGTGATTTACAGTTTTCACATGCCGCTGTTTTTCTTTTTGTCGGGTTTGTTCTTCATTCCATCTTTCAACAAATATGGCCGGCCTGCGCTGCTGAGGGAAAAAGCCGGCAGTATTGTCTACCCCTACCTGGTCTGGTCGCTGCTGCAAGGTTACATCGAAGTGCTGTTGTCGCGCTATACCACCGCGCATGTCAGCTCGAGCGAGGTGTTGGCGCTGCTATGGCAGCCGCGCGCGCAATTTTGGTTTTTGTATGTTTTATTTACCTTGTTCGGCTTGATGGCGCTGCTGTATCGGCGCCCGGGCGCGGCCGTGTTGCTGCCGGCCGCCGCGCTGCTGGCCTGGATTGCCCACCTGCGGCTCAGTTTTCCATTTCCGCTCGATTTCATCGCCACGTATCTGTTGTTTTTTTGGCTGGGCACTGAGGCACTGCGTGTGCAAGCTTGGCTGCAAACACATGCGCTGGCGGCCACCTTGCTGTGCGCTGCGGCCTTCGCGGCCTTAGCTTACTGGCTGCATGGGCCGCTGGGCTTGCGCTATACCAGTCCGTCACTGTTGCTGCTGCCACTGGCACTGAGCGGGATCGCGCTGGTCTGCAGTCTGGCCATGCTGTCGACGCGGGCCGGCCGCGCCTTGCACTGGCTGCAATTGTGCGGCCGGTATTCGATGACTATCTATCTCATGCATATCTTGGTCGGCAGCGGCGTGCGCATCGTGTTGCAAAAATTCTGCGGCATCGATAACAGCGCCCTGCACTTGCTGCTGGCTTGCGTGATCGCGTGTGCGCTGCCGATAGGGTTTTACCGGTTCAGCCAGCGCCATGCCGCGCTGACTTACTGCTTTTCTCTGCCGCCTGCGCCGTCAGCCAAGCTGCCGCATCCATAGCGGCAATGCGGCCTTCGTCGGTCGGTATCACCCAGACTTCCTGGCTGCTTTCAGGCGCATGTATGGCGGCGATTTGTTCGCCGCTGGCTGCGTGATTTTTAGCCGCATCGATTTTCACCCCGAGATAGGCCAGACCGCGTGCGACTTGTTCACGCAAGGCGGCATCATGTTCACCGATACCGCCGGTAAACGCCAATACATCGAGCCCCTGCAAACAGGCAGACAAGGCTCCGCTTTCGCGAATGATGCGGTAAGCGAACAAATCGATCGCGGCGCCTGCCTCTGGCCTCTCACTACGACGTAGCATGCGCATATCAGCCGAGATACCGGACATGCCGAGCAAGCCAGATTCGCGATACAGCAGCGTTTCTATGCGTTTGGCATCCCACCCCGCCTGCAGCAAATGCAGCAGCACGCCAGGATCGAGCGCACCACAGCGGGTTCCCATCATCAAGCCATCGAGCGCGGAAAAACCCATGGTGGTGGCGATACTGCGGCCGTCACGCATAGCGCATACACTGGCACCATTGCCGAGATGGGCCATCAGCACGCGCTGGCTGGCGCGCGTGGAATGCTGCGCCAAGCGGCCCGCCACATAGCGATAGGATAAGCCGTGAAAACCGTAGCGGCGAATGCCGGCCGCACGTAAAGCCAAGGGCAGCGGTATGGTGGATTCATTGACTGGCAGGGTGGAATGAAAGCCGGTGTCGAAACAAGCGATTTGCGGCAGCTCGGGGTAAGCTTGTTGAAACGCCCTTACCCCTTCCAGATTATGCGGCTGGTGCAGCGGTGCCAGCGGTGCCAGCTTTTGCAGATAACTGCTGACCTCGTCATCGACCGGCAGCGAGGCGGCATAGCGTTCACCACCATGGACGATGCGGTGGGCTACGGCGACGATATCGATGCCCGTACTGTGCTGTGTAATCAGGCTGCGCAAGCTGGTCAGGGCGACGGCAAACAATTGTTCAGGATCGGCCGCCGCGAGTGGGAATTGTTCGCGGCCGTCGGCGCTGTCCAAGCGTATCGCCGGTGTGCCACCGGGTTCGAGACCATCGACCAAACCGGACAAGACGGCCGCATCAACGATGGCATGGTGCTGTGGATAAAGCGCGAATTTAATCGATGAAGAACCGGAATTGACGGCCAAGATAGCGCTGCTCATGGCGCATTTTTCCTGTATTCATGGGCCAGCAATTTCACCAATGCGGCCGAAGCCACGCGTGCGCTGGCACCGTCGGCGCGGCTGGTCAGGGCGATCGGCACGCGCGCACCGAGCACGATGCCGCAAGTGGCAGCACCGGCCAGATATTCAAATTGTTTGGCCAGCATATTGCCCGATTCGAGGTCCGGCACCATCAGGATATCAACCTCACCGGCCACTGCTGAAACAATCCCCTTGACGCGCGCAGCTGCGGCCGAGATGGCGTTATCGAAGGCCAGCGGGCCATCGATAATGGCACCGCTGATTTGACCGCGATCGGCCATTTTGCATAAGGCGGCCGCATCGATGGTGGAGGGGATTTTCGGGTTGATGGTTTCGAGTGCAGACAGAATCGCCACCTTTGGCACGGCGATGCCGAGGGCATGCGCGAGCTCGATGGCATTTTGCAGAATATCGGCTTTTTCGGCCAAATTCGGCGCGATATTGAGCGCCGCATCGGTCAGCAGCAAGGCCTTGTGATACATCGGTGCATCGAGATGAAACACGTGCGACAAGCGACGCTTGGTTTTCAAACCGGCGCAATGTACTACGGCTGACATCAATTCATCGGTGTGCAGACTGCCCTTCATCAAGGCTTCGACGGCCCCGGCGGCGGCCAGTTCGACGGCTTTGTCGGCGGCCGCATGGCTGTGCGCGACATCGATGATTTCAATGCCGGCAAGGTCGAGCCCGGCTGCGGCTGCCACGGCTTGCAAGCGGGCTTTTGGCGCGATCAAGACAGCAATGATGAGGCCGGCACGGGCGGCGTCGAGCGCGCCCTGTAAAGAATCGGCATCACAGGGATGGACCACGGCGCAGCGCACCGGGGCCAGCTGGTGCACGCTGGCGATCAAGGCTTGTTGACGCGCGCCGAGGTCGAACAGGGCTAAGGTCGGCAAACTGCTGCGCGTGCGGCGTACCGATTCAGTCGGTGCGATCACCAGCGCGTTACCGGCGACTACCGTGACACCATCTTGATTAATGATATGACAATCGAGCGTGACGCGTTTTTTCAAATCATCCTTGCTCACCACAGTAGCCGAAATGGTCAAGACATCACCGATGCGTACCGGTTTGGAAAAGTGCAGAGTTTGTTCGAGATAAATCGTGCCGGGCCCCGGCAATTGCGTGCCGAGTATGGTCGAGATCAAGGCCCCTCCCCACATGCCATGCGCAATCACGCCGTGAAACAGGGTGTGGTCGGCATACTCGCTGTCGAGATGGGCCGGATTGACATCGCCCGAAATAGCCGCGAATGCCAGGATGTCGGCCCGCGTAAGCGTGCGCGTATGGCTGGCCGACTGGCCGATGTAAATATCGTCGTAGATCACATTGGCAATCACGGCTTGCTCGTTCTGCAGCGGATAAACGGGGTTGTTCATTGAATGCTCTCGTGGATAAGCGAAAAAAAAACAGGCGGGCGCAGACGGCGCGTTCAGTTAACGATGTGGTAACCACCATCGACATACAAAGTTTGCCCGGTCATACCGGACGAGGCATCGCTGATCAAAAAAGCCGCCAACTGACCGATTTCAGCCAAACTGACCAAACGCCGCAACGGTGCGCGCTGCGCTGCTTTTTCCATCAAGGCATCAAATTCCAGCAAACCGGACGCGGCCCGAGTCGGTACTGGCCCGGGTGACAACGCATGCACGCGCACGCCCTGTGGGCCGAGTTCGACGGCCATGTAGCGTACCAAAGATTCCAGTGCGGCTTTCACCGGTCCCATCAATCCGTAATGCGCCACGGCTTCGTCGGCACCGAGATAACTCATCGTGATCAAACTCGCTGTGGGACTCAAGTAAGGCTCGCAACACTTAGCCAATTGCGCGAACGAATGACAAGAAACTTGCATGGCGCGGGTGAATCCGGCAGCGGAGCTGTCGATCACGCGGCCATGTAAGTCTTCGAGTGGAGCCCAAGCAATAGAATGGATCACGAAATCGATTTGACCAAATTGTGCCGCCGTTTGCGCGACCAAGGATGCCAGCGCCTTGCTGTCTTCCACATTACAGACAATTAATTTTGCGTCCAGTTGCACCGCCAGCGGAGCGACGAAGCTCAAGGCTTTTTCATTTACGCAAGAGAGCACCAATTCTGCGCCCTGTGCATGCGCCACCAAGGCGCAACCGTAAGCAATACTGTGCTCGTTAGCAACCCCAACGATGAGGCCGCGTTTGCCACTCAATGTACGTGTTTCTGACATGGTAAAAATCTTTCTTCGATTAAGCGAATTGCTGTTTGAAGCGGCTCATCGTAATGCCGCTGATCACTGCCGCGATGCCGCCGATACCGAGCAACATCGGCCACAATACCGTCACGCCTGCGCCTTTCATTAATATGCCATAACTGGCATTGGTGTAGTAATACAACGGTGATAAATACATCCCCCAGCGCATGACGTTCGGCAATGCCTCGGGTGGCGTCCAAGCACCGGATAGAAACATCATCGGTGCCAATAATAAAATCACCATCATGCCGGCTTGCGCCATATTGCGCGTCACGGTGGCGATCAATATACCGAGCCCGGCCAAGGTACTGACGTACAGAGTCGTGACGGAAAAAAACAGCCAGACACTGCCATTGACCGGAATAGCGAACACCGGCACCAAAATACCGAATAAGCCGAGTGCCGTTCCAGCCAGAATCACGGCGAGCATCGCAATGATTTTAGGCATCATAATCTGCCAAGGTGACAGCGGTGAGACAAGCAATTGTTCTATGGTGCCACGCTCTTTTTCTCGGACCATGGCGGCGGCCGGCAAGAGCATGGCAAACAAGGTCACGACATTGAGCAATTCGGAAATACCCATGAACCAGGCATCATTTTGATTCGGATTGAACCAGACGCGCGTGGCATTGTTAATCAGCGGTATATCGACGCTGCCCTCAATACTACTGATACCGAAACGCTGGGCCGCCTGCTCCAAGCCATAGCGTGCCACGATCTGGCTGGCATCGATGGCAGCCAGAAATCCCTGCACCGAATTGGAGGCGTCGATTTGCATTTGCACTGAGACGCCATCGCCGCGCGCCAGCGCGGCACCGAAGCCGGGCCCGATATCGAGTACCGCCATGGCCTTGCCGTCATCGAGTAATTGCTGGCCTTGCGCGGCCTCGTGCAGCGCACCGATCCAGTGAAATTCCGGTGGCATGAAGCGCCCTGCCAACTCGCGCGAGGCGGCACTGCGGTCGAGATCAGACAAGGCCAGTGCCGCATGGTTGAGTGCAAACGAGACCCCCGAAGCGGCATTGTAAATATCGGCGGAAAAAGCGTAAAGCACGAACACCAGCAGGGTCGGATCGCGCAATAGTTGCAGCAATTCTTTCCATGTCATGGCTTGCAGACGACGCCACCACACGCGTTGAAAAAGGACAAGCATAATGTCGCGGGCCTCAGTGAGCGGGACGTTTGTGAAAGGCCAAAAAACCGGCGGAAAACAGGGCCACGGCATACAAGGCCAACACCAACAGATCACTCCACAAGGCGGCCACGCCTACCCCTTTGAGAAAACTGCCGGTGGCGATTTCGGCGTAATACATGCCCGGTAACAGATGGGCAATCACAGCGGCAATCGCCGACAAAGAAGGAATCGGAATGATCATGCCGGAATACAGCACGGCCGGAACCACTGTGACAATCGCCGTGCCCACCATCGCCGCCACTTGGGTGTCGACTACCACCGAGACCAGCAAGCCGATGCCGGTGGTGCAGATCACATACAACATGGTGGCAAAGGTGAAAAACAGCGGATCGCCCTTGAATGGCGCGCCGAACAACAGCAAGGCCATGGCCGTTAACACCGCGGCATTGAGCATGGAAATGGCGACATACGGTAACAGCTTGCCGAGCAAATATTCGCCGCGTGTCAGCGTCGATGCGTAGACATTATAGATCGCCCCCGATTCCTTTTCTCTGACCACGCCGAGTGCGGTTAAAAACGGCGGCGACAACATCAGAATGACCATGATCAGTTTCGGTGCGAGCGACCAGATGCTTTTGACTTCTTGATTGTACAAGTAACGAGTTTCCAATTTCACCGGCTGCAGCAACTCACGCAAGCGCCCTTCCGGCAGCCCGCTTTGCGCGGAAAAATATGCCGCCAGATGATCGAGATTGACGGCAGCATTGATCGCCGTGACATAGCCTTTCGTGGTCAAGGCGCGAAATGGAAAGGTGCCGTCTATCCAAGTCTGTACATCGGTGCTCTTACCTGCCTGTAAGCGCGCACCGAATTGTGGTGGAATGATGATCACGGCGCGCAGGGTATTATCGATCAGCAGTTGTTCCAGCTCTTGCTGACGACTGGCATAGCGGTACAATGAAAAATAGCGCGAATCACTGAATTTGTGTGCATAGTCGCGCGACATCACCGATTGGTCATAATCGACGATAGCCAGCGGAATATGTTCGACATCGAGCGAGAGGCCGAAACCGAACAACAGCATGAGCAAGGAAGGTACAACGAAGGCGAGTACGAAAAACAAACGGTCGCGCACAATTTCACGCCACTCTTTGTAAGCGACTACCCGGATACGTTGCAAATTCATGGCTTTTCTCCGCGTGCCTTGGCGTCCGCCGTTTCCAGCGCCGTGACGATCTGTACGAACACATCTTCCATCGCCAAGCGCCGCACCCGGATATCGAGTCGTCGGCCACCATTGAGCAAGCGCTCGATAGCCGTGATCTGAGCTGCCGGATCGGACAACAACACATGGATGCGCGCACCGAACAAGGCGGCACTGACATAGCCGGCTTGCTGCAGCAAGTCGAGTGCGGCAGCAGCAGCGGGCAAGCGAATTTCATGCAATTGACCGGCGTCGCGCTCGACCATCGCTTTGAGCGCATCAGGCGAGGCATCGGCCACCACTCGACCAGCATACATGAGGGCGATATGGTCACAATGCTCGGCTTCCGACATGTAATGAGTGGTCACCAGGATAGTCACCTGTTCTTCGCGCGAGAGACGGAACAAGACATCCCAGAATGCGCGTCGACCGAGCGGATCGACGCCGGAAGTCGGCTCATCGAGAAACAAGACTTGCGGGCGGTGTATCAGCGCGCACCCGAGCGCGAGCCGCTGACGCAAGCCCATCGGCAAGCTGGCGGTGAGCTGGGTGCCGAAGGCGCGCAGGCCGGCCATATCGAGTATCCAATCCAAGCGCGCGGCGGTTTCGCCACGGCTGAGACCGTAAATGCCGGCGTACAGACGGATATTTTCAAGCACAGACAAATCAAGATAAAGTGAAAATGCCTGCGACATATAGCCGATGCGTTCGCGAATCTGCCGACCGGCGCTGCGCATGTCGGCACCGGCCACGCTGCCGCGTCCTGAACTCGGTGTGAGAATACCGGTGAGCATTTTGATCACCGTGCTTTTACCGGCCCCATTGGCACCGAGCAGTCCGAAAATTTCGCCTTGAGGAACTTGGAAACTGACTTGATCGACCGCTTTGAAGTCAGCGAACACGCGACTCAGTTCTTGCGCGGCGATCGCCAGCGTCGGTGTGTCGCCAGACACCGACGTCACGACTGCCGGCACGGCTGCCGGTAGCGCGGCAGCCGGCGGCGGTGTCAAGCCCTGTTGCCGCAACAAGGCGATGAATACATCTTCGAGTTCGGCTTCGAGCACCTCGGTGTTTTGCTGCGGTATACCTTCGAGGCAAGCGGCGATCAGGCCGCGTGCACGCGCCGTGTCATCGCCATCGACAAACACGCGTAACTGCCGACCGAGTGCTTCGATTTGTGGAAATTGCCGGGTCAAGCGATTGACCGCTTCGAGTTGCTGCTGCGGCTCGCGGCACTCGGTACTGACGATCACACCGGCGGCCAAGGCACGCAATTGTTCCGGCTCGCCGGCAGCGAGAATTTTCCCGGCATGCATGAGCGAGACACGGGAAAAACGACTGGCCTCATCCATATACGCGGTGGAGACCAAGGCGGTGATGCCTTTTTCTTTCAACAAATGCGCGAGGATACTCCAGAATTCGCGGCGTGAAACCGGATCGACGCCGGTGGTCGGTTCATCCAGTATCACCAGCTGTGGTTCATGTATCAAGGTGCAGACGAGGCCGAGTTTTTGCTTCATGCCACCCGAGAGATTTTTCATCGGACGGTCGCGAAAGCGTTCGAGTCGCGTACTGCGCAACAAGGCTTCTTTGCGACTGCTGAGTTCGGCAGCGCTGAGCAAACGCAAACCACCGAAGTAATCGATATTTTCTTCCACCGATAAATCACCGTAGAGATTTTGTCCCAAACCTTGCGGCATGAGGCCGATGCGGTGTTTGATCAATTCACTGCTCTGCTCGCTGTTTATCAGTTGCGCAAATACGCGCAGCTCGCCACGGTCATGCGCTAACACCCCGGCCACCGCCTTGAGCAAACTGCTTTTACCGGCCCCATCGGGGCCGATCAAGCCGTAAATTTCACCGACCTCTACCTGCAGGCTGATGCCATCGAGCGCGACGGTGCTGCCATAGGCTTTGCAGAGCATCCGCAAGTCGACCACGGGGGCATCGGCCGCCGTTAATTCCAACGCGGTTTTTGCCATGCTACCCCCTCTTGCCAACGCACTACGGCATCGGCCGGAATACCGGGTGTGAGTTGATGCTCGGGGTTGCTGACGATGTCGAGTTTGACGGCATACACGAGCTTGACACGTTCATCGGTAGTTTGTACTTCTTTAGGAGTGAATTCGGCACGCGCCGAAATGTAACTGACACGCGCCTCATAAAAATGTTCGGGGCGCGCATCGGTATAGATTCGCGCCGGCAAACCTAGCCGCAGTTGACCGATGCGCGCTTCCGGTACATAGACTTTCAAATACAGATGATCGAGATTAACCATCTCCAACACCGATCCGCCCGGCATCACCATTTCGCCAGGCTCGCGCAAACGGCTCAATACCACGCCGGCGGCCGGCGCATGAATCACCAAATCGCTGAGCACGGAATTGGCTTCGCTCAGCGCGGCGGCAGCACGCTCGCGTTGCGCCCGCAGCGCGTTGATGTCGTCGTCGCGCGCACTGACTTTGTCACTGCCAAGGCCAGCTTGAACTGCGCCTTGTCTGGCGCGTCCCAGCGCTTGGCCGGCAGCAATGAGATCAGCTTGTGCCACTTGCCACGCCAAATCAGCCTGCTCGGCGCGATGCAACTCGATCACGCCACGCGTATATAAATCATGATTACGTTCGGTATCGCGCTGAGCTTGATTGGCCAGCGCCTGCGCTTTGCTCAGCATGGCTTGCGCTTGACTGACCGCGGTAGCGGCCAGCGCCACGCCGATCGGCACTTCGCGTCGGGCGATGGCGACATTGGCCTGTGCCGCATCGAGCTGGGCTTGGCTGGCATTGAGTAATTGCCGCGCTTGTTCCACCTTGGATTGAAAACTCTGATCTTCGAGCTGGGCGACGATGGCGCCGGCATTAACGCTGTCGCCTTCCTTGGCGAACAGCGCACTGATACGCCCCGGATATTTAGCCGCCGCCACGATGCGTTCGCCCTCGATGCGACCGCTGGCGGCGATCAAGCCCTCGGGCAGTGCGCGACTTTTTGCCAAGTAGTAAAACAAGCCGCCGGCAATGACAACGACTGCGATGCTCAATAATACCGGTCCGATCAATTTTTTCTGATTTTCCATTTTCTTCTCCGGGCAGGGATTACAGCGTGCCTGCCGCATACAGTAATTGCCAACGACTCAATTCTCTATCCAGCAGCGCATTGTCGCGATTGCTGCAGGCTTGCAGCCGACTGCTGACGGCATCGAGCACTTCACTGGCCGGTGCCAAGCCGGCGCGATAACGTTCCTGCGCCAACTGCAAGGCTTCTTCGGCTTGTGCTACGGCGCTGGCAACGAGCTGTATGCGTGCCGCGGCTTCCTGTTGCTGTAACCAGGCTTGATGCACTTGTAAAGCGATACGCTCCGCCGTGTCGCGCTGCATTTCCTGCACGGCAGCGGCATGCGCCGCCAATTGGGAGGCTTGGGCACGAATCAGGCCGCCGTCAAACAAGTCCCATTTCAGCACCACGCCCAACCACCAACCCTTGTCTTGCGCTAAGTAGCGATTGTCCAGTTTGGCATAGCCACCGCTGAGGCCTATCTGTGGCAAATACCCAGCCCGCACACTGGCCGCTTGTTCACGATAAGCCTGGCTACGCGCATCGAGCTGCTGTAATTCCGACCTTTGTTCGGTGGCGCTGTGCAGGTAGGGAGCGAGGCTGCTGTCGCTGGTCGCGGCAGCCGAAATATCTTGCAAGTCCACCGGCGCAGCGTAGGCGCGGCCGAGCCAGCGGTTATACGCGGCACGCGCGAGTGTGAGCGCATTGTCTGCTTGCAGCGCCATTTGACGCGCATTCGCCGCAGCCACCTCGGCCGCTAACAAATCGCGCCGTGGAACATAGCCATGTTCGAACAGTTCTTGCGCATCGTGGCGATGGCTCTGCAGCGCGGCCAAATAAGTGCGCGCCACGCTGTCACCATGTTCGGCTCGTAACACCGCCAGATAGGCGCTGGCCACCGCCAGTTTGAGTTCGCTGCGCGTTTGTCGGACCTGCGCCTGACTGGCACCGGCCTCGGCTTGGGCAGCCGCCACGCCATGGGCAATTTTTCCACTCGTCAGCAGCGGCACCGACCAGTTGAGCGCGCCATAATAGGCAGAATTCTGGGCAAACGGCAACGTCGCCCCCTTCAAAAAGGCTAAGGCCGGTAAATCAATTTTCGCCGCCGGTTCGCTTTGCGTGCGCAGGTAGCCGGTCTCCATACTCAGCTTGGGCAGATAATTGGCACGCGCGGCCCTGACTTGGTCAGCGGCCGCCTGTTCCTGATATTGCGAGGCCAGCAATTGATGGTCTCGCTGCAATGCCACATCCCAAGCTTGCACCAAAGATTCTGCCGCATAGCTGGGGAGGCTGACGAAATTGATACAGATCAAACTTACCGCGAATATCCGAAAAGAGTGGTACTTCGACGTTTTTTTAACTGTAAAACAGTGACTGCTGCGCGCCGCATTATTCAGCGATGACTGCATAATCAGCATGGCATACACAGTGGAGAAAGCTTTTTTCATATCAGCGCCTATACAATTCATCACAGTGTATTGCTGCAAGCGCACAATCGAATTGATCAGAATCAATTTTATTAACTGTGAAGTTTGTGACAATCAAAGTTCACCCTGAAAGGAATGCAGATGAAGTCCCAGCAATCCACTGCCGTTATCGCGGCCGCGAACGAACACCATGCCTTGCCCGACGCCGCCAATTGCGATATCAGTGAAGCCGCCGCGCCACCGCATCCGCTCGATGTCGCATGGCAAAATCAGGTCGCCAAGTTAACCGGTGGCGTGTCGCCGACCAGCGTGAGCTTGGCTTGGATGGATTGGTTCTTGAATTTGGCTAATTCCCCGGGCAAGCAAATGGATTTACTCAAACTGCTGCAACAGCAAGCCAAAAACTGTTTGCAGCCGGCACCGATCGGCGCGGCCGACAGCCGCTTTGCCGATGCCGGCTGGTCGCAATGGCCGTACCAAGCTTTTTCTCAAGCGTTTTTGCGCACTCAGGATTTCTGGCAGGCAGCCACCTCGGGCGTGCGCGGCGTCAGTGCCCACCATGAAGATGTAGTCAGTTTTACGGCGCGCCAATTACTCGATATGGTCGCGCCATCCAACTTCCCGTGGTTGAACCCGGAAGTCTTGGCCGCCACCCGTTCCAGCGGCGGTAAAAATCTCGCCTCCGGTCTGCTGCACATGATGCAAGATCTCGGGCTGGAATTGCCATCGCAAGATGGTCAAGCGCAAACCTCGACGCAATTGGGCTATGAGCCGGGCCGCGAGGTGGCGCTCACGCCCGGTAACGTCGTGTATCGCAATCACCTCATCGAGTTGATTCAGTATGCACCGCAGACCCCTACCGTTCATGCGCAACCCTTGTTGATCGTGCCATCGTGGATTATGAAATATTACATCCTCGATTTGTCGCCACATAATTCCATGGTGGCCTACTTGGTAAGTCAAGGGCATACGGTGTTCATGATTTCTTGGCGCAATCCGGGCCAAGAAGATCGTCAGTTGGGGATGCAGGATTATCTGCGCAGCGGTTTGTTCGACGCACTCGAACAAGTCGCCCACATTTGTCGGCAACCGGTGCATACAATCGGTTACTGTTTAGGCGGCACGCTGCTGGCGATCGGCGCGGCGGCGATTGCCGGCAAACGCATCAGCGCGCCGGCACAGTTGGCCAGCGTGACGCTGCTGGCGGCGCAAACCGATTTCAGCGAGCCGGGTGAACTGGGCTTGTTCATCGATGAGAGTCAATTGGCGATGCTCGATGCGCTGATGTGGAAACAAGGTTACCTCGACGGTAAGCAAATGTCGGGCTCGTTTGAATTACTCAATTCGCGCGACCTGATTTGGTCCAAGCTGATGCGCGAATACCAGCTCGGTCTGCGCCAGGAACCGAATGATTTGATGTCCTGGAATGCAGACACCACCCGCCTGCCCTACCGCATGCACAGCGAGTATTTGAAACATCTGTTTTTGCACAATGATTTGGCCAAGGGCCACTATGAAGTCGACCACCATGTGGTCGCCTTGAAAGACATCAAATCGCCGATGTATGTGGTTGGCACCGAGCGCGACCATGTTTCACCTTGGCGTTCAGTTTACAAGATCAATGTGTTGGCCGATACCGAGATCGAATTCGTGCTGGCATCGGGTGGACATAATGCCGGCATCGTTTCGGAACCAGGCCATGCGCGCCGCAGTTTTCTGTTTCTGCCAACGGCCATGCGCAGCACTGCCTACCATGATCCGGAAGCTTGGCTGCAGCAGGCGCAGCGACAAGATGGCTCGTGGTGGGAACACTGGCAGCAATGGCTGCTGCAACACAGCACGGCAAAACGCCTCAAGGCCGTGCCGCTGGCAGCACAACCGGAATTGGGCACGGCACCGGGTAGTTATGTGTTTGAGAAATAAGTGAGCAGAGGCTGAGCGCGTCACGAACCTTCGGCCGCGCTCGGTGCACGGTTGGTCGCGACAAACATTCTGGCGTGATCGCGTCCATTGGCTTTGGCCAGATACATGGCGTGATCGGCGTGCTGCGCCAGCATCGCGGCCTCATGTCCATGTTCCGGATAAAGGGCAATACCGATACTGACGGAAATATGGTAGCTGCAGTTTTCAATGACAAACGGCTGGCCGACTGCGTGACGGATTTTATCGGCCAGCATCAGCGCGGTCGCGCTGCTGCCGACGTCGGTAATGAGGGCAACGAATTCATCGCCGCCGATGCGGCCGACGGTATCATTGTCGCGTACCGCGCGCTTCATACGCACCGCCACCTGCTGCAAAATGGCATCGCCGATGGCGTGCCCGTGATTATCATTGATCGGCTTGAAGCGATCGAGATCGATGAACATCAGGGCCAGCATACTGTCATTGATCTTGGCAGTGATCAGAGCTTGCGCGAAACGGTCGAAGAACAAGATACGATTGGGCAGATTGGTCAAGCCATCATGATGTGCCATGTGTGCCATGCGGTCGCTGGCTTCTTTGCGTTCGGTGACATCGAGTTTGACCGAAATGTATTTGATCACTTGCCCGTGCTCGTCGCGGATCGCGGCAATGTGTGCCTCTTCCCAGTAAATTTCACCTGATTTACGGCGATTGATCAGCTCACCCGACCAGACTTTTCCTTGTGCCAGACAAGCCCACATATCCTGATACGTCGCTATCTCGGTCAAACCTGATTGCAGCATTTTCGGAGTACGTCCGATTGCTTCTTCGGCACTGTAACCGGTCTCTTTGCAAAATTGCGGGTTGACATATTCGATGCGGGTATCGGCGGCGGTAATAACCACCGAAGTCGGGCTATGCTCGATCGCCATCGACAACAATTGCAGGCGCAGTTGATCCTTTTTTCCCGCAGAAAGACTATGCGCAAGACGTCGGTTGACGCGCAGTATATAGAGCAGCAAACACAAGGCCAGGAAGACCAAAAGGCTCAAGCCGGCGACTTTTCGGTACTCAATGAGCCGCTCCGTGAGCGTTTCCTGATGATACAAAAACCCCTCCAAAGGAAAATTCTTCGGCAACATACCAAGGCTGGCGTAGGCCTCGGCAATATGGCGCCAACGTCCCGGATTCATGTAGCCGGGTGCGATCAAATCGTGACGCAACAGAGCCAGGGTTTGGGCCGCTTCAAATTGCAAAAAGTCTTTGCGTCCCGGTGTATCGTGGAGATTCGGATACGACTGCAAAATCAGGGAGATCATTTGATCAGGATGGGCCGCGGCATACTCCCAACCGCGCAAACTGGCGGCGCGAAAGGCCGCCACACGTTCCGGATGGGCGCGGATCTGCTGCTCGGAAGTAAACAGGTTATCGCCGTACACATCGATGCCATCGGAACGTGGGGTGTAAATTTGGTAGGGAAAATCAGCTTGCTCGAGGAAATACGGTTCCGTGGTCAGATAAGCCGAGATGGCATCGGTGCGACCGGCAATGAGATCATTGACGTCAAAGCTGTGTTTTTTCAGCTGCAATTGCGTGCTCGAGATGCCCTCGCTGTTCAAATACGCCAGTAATTCTTCCGACTGCGGTTCCAGCATCACACGTTGACCGCCCAGGTCCTGCACACTTTGGGTAGCCGAGCGACGGCGCGCCACCAACACTTGTGCCCACAGAAATGCTGAAGTTGACAAACAAATATTTACATTTGCAAGCGTTTGCGAATCCGGCTCAGCGCTTCCGGCGTCACACCAAGATAATGCGCGAGGTCGCGCAATTGAATCCGTGCCGCCATGTGCGGGTAGCTATGTAAAAATGACAGGTAGCGCGCTTCCGGTGCCATCGTCAGTAATTCACGTTCGCGCTGCTCTTTGCGCACGATATGCGCACTGAGCAAATGACGGATCGCAGTTTGCCAGGCCGGATACCGCTCGATGAGCAATTTGACGGCGGCATAGTCGACTTGTTCGATCTCACAATCTTCGATTGCGGTGGCAAAATAATCGGTTTTCAAACCGGCGATGAGCACATTCGGACAAGCAAAAAAATCGCCCGCGCCGATGAAGGATTTAATCCACTCCTGCCCGGCCTCGCTCAGGTAAGTGAGTTTGACGATACCACTGCGCAGTACATACACATACGGTTGCCACTGACCGGCGGCAAACACATCGCTGCCTTTGGCGAAGCGATGCACTTGACAGGCTGGCAGCAAGGTTTCCCAATCGGGTAAAACGCAACCAGCCGCATGCTCCATTAACATTCGCGTTTCTTGCAACATCTCCACCTCAGCGCGCCGCGGCGGGCAGCAGCGCTTGCAGCGTCGGCCACAACAAGTCCGGTGCCAGCTTGCGCATGCAATCGTGATGTCCGAGCGGACAGTCACGCTGCTTGCACGGCGCACACGCCAAGCGCAGCGAAAAGCTTTTGGCACCCTGAGAAAACGGCGGCGCATGATCGGGATCGGTAGAACCGTAAATCGCCAGCACCGGACGATTGAACGCCGAGGCGATATGCAGCAAGCCAGAGTCATTACTGACCACCGCTGTGGCAGCCGACAACAGCGCCAGCGCCTGAGTCAAACTGGTTTGCCCGGCCAGCGCATGGACCTGTGGACAGAGCGCCTTGATTTCCGCGCACACCTCAACATCCTTGGGTGAACCGAGTAAAACAATCTGCGCTTGTGGGGAGTGCTGCCAAATCAAATTGGCGAGTGTAGCAAAGTGTTCCGGTGGCCAGCGCTTCGATGGCCCGAATTCGGCACCGGGACCAAAGCAAATCAATTGTTCGTGTTCCGACAAACCGAGACTGCGCAATGTCGTCAGCCTGGCTTCCGGTGCCAAGCTCAAGACTGGTGTCGGCAGCTTTTGATCGAAGTGGGCAATCGGTGCGAACGCCAAAGCAGCATAAAAATTCACCATGGCGCGCGGCTGCCCGGGTTCATCATGGTGCATGCGATTGATCAGGCCGTAGCGACTCTCACCTAGGTAACCGACCCGCAGCGGAATGCCGGCAAACCACGGCAACAGCGCGAATTTCAAAGTATTCGGCAAAATATACGCAGCGCTGTAGCCGCGTCGACTCAAGGCGCGCGCAAAACGCCAACGCTCGCGCAGCTGCAAGGCGCCGTGCCGGAACGGCGTTTCCAGCACCTGATCGACTTCGGCCATCGCGCGCACCACCGGCGCTACCCAGGCGGCGGCCAGCACATCGATGGCATGCTCGGGATGCTGCTGCTTGAGTAATTGCAGCAAGGGTTGCGCCATGACGGCGTCGCCTATCCAATTCGGCGCAATGACCAACAAGCGCGGTTTGGTCGATTCTGCGGGCAAGCTCATAGGAGAGGTATCGGGTAAGGAAGTGGGTAACATTTGCCGCGCCCTATTTGGCAAACTGCAGGCGATGCAAATTCGCATACACGCCGTCTTTGGCCAGCAATTCCAAATGCGTGCCGATTTCACTGATTTCACCACCGACCAGCACGACGATGCGACTGGCCCGCTCTATGGTCGAGAGCCGATGCGCGATCACCAGCGTGGTACGGCCCTGCATGAGGCCGTCGAGCGCTGCCTGCACGGCACGTTCCGATTCACTGTCGAGTGCCGAGGTGGCTTCATCAAGAATCAGGATAGGAGCGTCTTTGTAAATTGCACGCGCAATCGCCAGGCGCTGACGTTGGCCACCGGACAGGCGCATGCCATTGTCACCGATCAGGCTATCCAAACCATCAGGCAAATCGCGCACCAAATCAGCAAGATGAGCGGCCTGCACGGCGGCGCTGATACGCGCGCGGTCAGGTGTGCTATCGCCATAGGCAATATTGGCTGCGATGCTGTCATCAAACAGCACCACATTCTGGCTGACCATGGCGATTTGTGCACGCAGGCTGGTGAGTGAGAGCGCATTGAGTGACTGCCCGTCGAGCAAAATATCGCCCGAGGTAGGCGCATAAAAACGCGGCACCAGATTGACCAAAGAAGTTTTGCCACCGCCGGAGATACCGACGAGTGCGATTGTTTCGCCCGGCTGTATCTGCAGGTTGATGTTTTTCAGCGCTTCCTGTTCTTGCTCAGGATAAGAGAAACTGGTCCGTACGAATTCCAATTGGCCACGCGCGCGCGCTGTCAGCGTCGTGCCAGCGGTCGGTTCCGGTGCGGTATCGATAAGCGCGAACACCGATTCGGCCGCAGCCATACCACGCTGCAGCGGACCGTTGAGATCGGCCAGCCGTTTAAGCGGTGTCAGCAGTAACATCATGAGGCTGACAAATTCGACAAAATGCCCCACCGTGGTGGCATCTTTGGTCGCCTGCGAGACTGCCACCATAATCACCACGGCCACCGCCATGGCGGCCGCGAGTTGGGTCAAGGGTGTGGTCGATGCCACCGCCACCGTGGTACGCATGGCATAACCGCGCAATTTCTCATTCTTGGCATCGAAGCGTTGCTGCTCATAGTCATGGCCGCCGAAAATCCGTATCACCTGACTGGCGCGGGTCGCTTCTTCTATCACCTGGGTCAATTCATTATTGACCTCGAGCTGGTTCTGGTTGAGCTTGCGCAGCCGTTTGCTCACGCCGCGCACCAGCAACGCCATCACCGGCATCAGTACCAAAGCGACGATAGTTAGCTGCCAATTGCGCCACAACAGCGCGGCCAACAATACCAGCACCGTGAGCGAATCGCGAAACAAGGTAGTCATCGAGACCTTGAGCATCTCGACGATTTGCTGGGCCTCGAACATGATGGTATTGATGATGCGGCCACTCGATTCGGAATGATAAAAACTGATCGGCACATGCAGAATGCGATCAAAAATCCGCGCGCGTAACTCATTGAGCAATTTGGTCGACACCCAGCTCATCAAGTAACTGGTGGTAAAGGTGCACAAACCACGCAGCAGAAAAATGCCGATGATGGCGACCGGTACCTTCCACAAGGCGAGATGAAAGGCATCGCCACGAAAACCGTGATCGAGAATATAACCCAAAGCTTTAGGAAACATCACTTCAGTGCTGGCGGTACCTAACATGGTCAGCAAAGCCCACCAGACGCGACCGCGATACGGCTGCACCGAAGCCCACAAGCGCCGGAACACGCTCATTGTTTCTGCATTAATCAAACTCATTTTTTGACATCATTTTCTGTAATAAGCAGCCCAGCTGCCTTGTTGCATCTTGCCGCAACAATTTTTTTCCGTCTGATCGGGTTCAAGAGCGCCGCACGCCGGCCAAGGGCAGCGCCAGCAAGATCATGCAGGCCATGGCGAACACGCCGTCGCGCAGTATCGCATTAAACATCGCCCCCAGCATCATCGCCACGCTCAGCATCGCCAACAGCATGGCTTGCTCACGCTGGGCCGGCAGGGCGCTGCGCGCCATGCGCCAAGCCAGCGCCAGTTGGCTGATCCAGATCGCCAGCAAAGCCAGTAAGCCGAACACGCCGAGTTCACTCAGATACAGCAAATAATCATTGTGCGGCGTACTCATCGTGGCGCTGCTTAAACCGATGGCGCGCTGCCGATATTGCGGCATCCAGGCAGCGATGCCATAGCCGCTCCACGGTTGCTGCGCAATCATGCCGGCAGTAATCCGGTAAATTTCCAAGCGCATGCCATCTTCGCCGACTTTGCGTCCGGCCGAAAAATCGCGCAATTGTTGAACGCTGCAAACGGCACGAATACGCACCACATCCCAGGGTGCGACCTGGGCATCATTGATGATACAGGTAGCCGGTGGCGGCATGCGCAGCGCGTACTCGGTGGCTGCGCCGAGCGCGAGCACTAAGGCCAGCGGCAGCGCCAGACTGCGCCACGAGCACCGGACATTACGCAAGATCATCAGCGCGGCCATGGCCAGAAACAGCAGGCTGGCGGTGCGGGTTTTGGACAGCAATACCAAGGCCGCAATCACATAGACCAGCGCCAGCAAGCGCAGCCAGCGATGATCGCTGCGTAAGCGCAGTTCATGCAACATCCAGCCGGCCGCCAGCGCCAACAAAATACCAAGCAGTATCGATTTATTCCCGAGGTAATGGACATAACTGCGAAACAGCGTGTTGTCGGGTAGCAGTTGGAAAAAATTCGCCACGAATAAACTCGCAGCCAGCACGGCACCGGCAAAAAATACATGCAGCGCGCGGCGTTGCCAAGCACCGGCTTCGAGCGTCAGAAACGGCAGCAGCAGCAAATAGGTTTGGTAATGGCCGAAACCGGACCAAAATTCATCGTTCGTCACCAACTCGCTATGCTGCAGCAAGGCGCTGATCGAGCTGACCGCAGTCAAACTCAAAATCGGCCACAACAAAGGATGCTGCTTCAGCCGCTGCCATTTAGCGCGCCAATCGCCGGCCGCCAGCAGTGCCGCGTAAAATAACAAGACGCCGGCATACATCAGTCCGACCGGAAAAAACAAACTCAGCGGCAGCCAAGTCAGAATCTGCTGCGGCCAACGGTCAGCAGACGATGCGCCAAACAAACCGGGCTGATTACGGGGTACATTCAAGCTCATGATTTACGCGTATTCAATGATGACATTCTGCGGCGACAAATACTCGCCCAGACATAAACGCAGCTTATCGTCGGGATTGACGCGCCACTGATCAGATAAATACAATTCGGCGCTGGCATGCTCATTGCGATAACGGATCAGCACCGGACAGCCATCATTATTAATATGTGGCTTCAAGATGTCTTGCAGTTTTTTCAAGTCAGTCTGCGCCGTCAGGGTCAAGCGCAAACCTTGCGAGAATTGCACCCGGGCGCGCCCGATATCCATCACTTTTTCAGCAGAAATACGCAAGCCACCGGAAAAGCGATCTTCCGACACCTTGCCCATCACGGCGAGAAATTCATCTTCTTTCAGCAGTGACTTGAACTCTTCCATCAGTTCGCTGTAGACCGTGATTTCCACTACCGCCGTACTGTCGTCGAGCGTGACAATCATCAGCTTGCCGCGTTGTGTCATTTGCGTGCGCACTGCGGTGATGATGCCGCAGATCAGACGCAGATCGCGCGAGGGTTCAAGTTTGGCCAGCGTGGTCTTGATGAACTGGCGTACTTCCGGCGCATACGAGTCAAACAAATGCCCGGACAGATAAAATCCGAGTGCCAGTTTTTCTTCGGTCAAACGTTTTTTGTCCGACCACACCGGTACTGTGATGTATTCGGGCGGCGGGATCAAGTCATCATCGTCACCGAACAAACTGACTTGGTTGGCCGCGGCATCGGCCTGATCGGCGGCTTCGATCGCCAACGATACGGTGGCTAACAAAATCGCACGGTCTTTACCAAGGCTGTCCATGGCACCGGCACGTATCAGCGATTCAATCGTGCGGCGATTCACCTGGCGCTTATCGACGCGTTTGCAAAAATCGAACAAACTGACGAATGAGCCGCCCGCTTCACGCGCTGCGACAATGTTTTCGATGGCATTTTGCCCCGAGCCTTTGACTGCACCGAGACCGTAGCGAATCTGGGTCGAGCGCTTGCCGGCTTGCCCGACCGGCACGAAGCGATAGTCGGACTGGTTGATATCGGGTGGCAGTAGCGTGAGCTTGCACACATCGAGTGCGTCTTCCACCAGAATTTTGATCTTATCGGTGTCATCCATGGCCAGCGACATATTGGCAGCCATGAAGGCGGCCGGAAAATGCGCTTTCAGATAGGCGGTGTGATACGACAGCAAGGCATACGCTGCCGCATGCGATTTATTAAAACCATAGCCGGCGAATTTTTCCATGAGATCGAAAATCTCATCGGCTTTTTCCTGTGGCAAACCATCTTTGGCCGCGCCATCGCGGAAAATCTGGCGATGCTCGGCCATTTCTTCGGCTTTTTTCTTACCCATCGCACGCCGTAACAAATCGGCGCCACCGAGCGAATAACCGCCGACCACCTGAGCCATCTGCATCACCTGCTCTTGGTACACCATGATGCCATAGGTTTCGGACAAAATACCTTCGGTGCGCGGATCGGGATAATCGAAACGTTCACCATGCTTGCGTTTGCAAAAGTCCGGAATCAAATCCATCGGCCCCGGGCGATACAAGGCCACCAGCGCGATAATGTCTTCAAAACGATCGGGCCGCGCATCTTTGAGCATGCCCTGCATGCCGCGGCTTTCCAGCTGAAACACGGCGACCGTTTTCGCCTTGGTCAGCAACTCATACGAGGCGCGGTCATCGAGCGGCAGCTTGGAGAGATCGAAATCAGCCAGCGCCGGGTCGAGCATTTTGATATAGCGGACGGCGCGGTCGAGGATGGTCAGGGTGGTTAAACCCAAAAAGTCGAACTTCACCAAGCCGACGGCTTCGACGTCGTCTTTATCATATTGCGAAACCACGCCGGAATCACCGCCCTGCGTGTACAGCGGGCAGAAATCGGTCAACTTGCCCGGGGCGATCAGCACACCACCGGCATGCATGCCGATATTGCGGGTGATGCCTTCGACCTGTTGCGCCAGGTCGAGCAAGGTTTTCACTTCTTCTTCGTTTTCCTGACGCTCCGCCAGCAAGGGTTCTTCGACGATGGCTTCGGCAATCGTTACCTGCTTGCCCGGTTTGAAAGGGATCAGTTTCGACACGCCGTCGCAAAACATATAGCCGTAATCGAGCACCCGGCCGACATCGCGAATCGCGCCTTTGGCTGCCATGGTGCCGAAGGTAGCAATCTGCGATACCGCATCCTTGCCATAACGGTCTTTCACGTACTGGATCACGCGGTCGCGGCCTTCCTGACAGAAATCGATATCGAAATCGGGCATGGAAACGCGTTCCGGGTTCAGGAAGCGCTCGAACAGCAAATTGTATTGCAAGGGATCGAGATCGGTAATCAGCAGCGAATACGCGACCAGCGAGCCGGCACCGGAACCGCGACCCGGTCCGACCGGCACGCCATTGTTCTTGGCCCATTGTATGAAATCGGCCACGATCAGAAAGTAACCGGGGAAACCCATCTTGATAATGGTATCGGTTTCGAACTTCAGACGCGCTTCATAGCGTGCGCGTTGTTTCTCGCGCTGTTCGGCATTGGTAAATAATTGAGTGAGGCGGAATTCCAAGCCGCGACTGGCTTCGTGCACCAGAAAATCATTGATGCTCATGCCTTCCGGGGTAGGAAAATCAGGCAATTTCGGCTTGCCGAGCTCGAGCGTGAGGTTGCAGCGTTTGGCAATTTCTACGGAATTATGTAATGCGCCCGGTAAATCGGCAAACAACAACTGCATTTCCGCTTGGGTCTTGAAGCATTGCTCATCACTGAAGCGGCGCACGCGCCGACCATTGGCCAACATATCCCCATCAGAAATACAGACACGCGCTTCATGTGCGAGATAATCATCCTTACTGATGAATTGCACCGGATGGGTGGCCACCACCGGCAACTGCAAACGCCCCGCCAGTGCCACGCTCGCGCGTACCTGATGCTCGTTATTAGGCTGCCCGGTACGTTGAATTTCCAGGTAGAAATGGCCGGGAAAAATCGCCGCCCAGCGCGCGGCCTGCTGCTCTGCCAAATCGAGGTTGCCATTATCGATGGCCACGCCGACATCGCCGAAATGGGCACCGGACAAGGCGATCAAGCCGCCCCCCAGGCCCTGTTCATGTAATTGTTGCAACCATTCGTAACGGATTTCCGCCCGACCGCGATGTTGATTCGTCAACCAAGCTTGCGACAGCAATTCACACAACTGCAAATAACCGAGGCGATTCTTGACCAGCAACAGCAGCCGAGTTGGCTTGTCACGGTCGACTTCGTTGGTAATCCAAGTGTCGCAACCGGCGATAGGCTTGATACCTTTACCACGCGCGGCCTTGTAAAACTTCACCATGCCGAACAAATTAGCCAGATCAGTCAGGGCCAAGGCCGGCTGTTGATCTTTGGCAGCCGCCTTGATCACGTCGTCGATACGCACCAAGCCATCGACGATCGAGTATTCGGAATGCACGCGCAAATGCACGAATTGCGGGTCATGCGGTGCCAGAACCGGGTCGGCAGCGGGAGTAAGAGTTAATTCTGTAGTCATCCCGCTATTCTACAGCGTTGCCGATTGAGTTTTAAGCCTTACGCGCGTCGGACTGCAATTTGTCGGCGGGAACAGGCGGGGAAATGCCTTACCTGGCCTTTTGCCGCACTGCGTAAACAAACGCGCCATCTGCGCCCTGCTACGGTAAAATGCCAGACCAGCCCCTATTGATGCAAAAATATGCTGATTATGTAACAACAGCATACTCATCTCAGTTAACGTTACCAGTAAAAAGCGACCCATTTTCATGAGTAAAGACAGCCACCACAAAGAAGATGCCGCCAGCGCGGCACCCGTATCGAATTTCCTGCGTGCAATCATCGATCAGGATCTCGCTGCCGGCACTTACCAGCGGCCAGGCTTGCCAGCAGTGATCACGCGCTTCCCGCCGGAGCCGAATGGTTACCTGCACATCGGTCATGCCAAGTCGATCTGCCTCAATTTCGGCTTAGCGCGTGATTACGCCGGTCGCTGCCATCTGCGCTTCGACGATACCAATCCGGAAAAAGAAGACCAAGAATACGTCGACACCATCATCGACAGCGTGCGCTGGCTCGGCTTTGACTGGCAACAGAACGAAGTCGCACACTTGCACTATGCCAGCGATTATTTCGACCAACTGTATACCATGGCCGAATACCTGATCGGTGCCGGCCACGCCTATGTAGACAGCCAATCGGCCGCCGACATGGCGAGCAACCGTGGTGATTTTTCCCGTCCCGGCGTCGATTCGGTCTTCCGCAACCGTTCTGCAGCTGAATCGCTGGATTTATTCCGACGTATGAAGGCCGGCGAATTCAAAGATGGCGAACACATCGTTCGCGCGCGTATCGACATGGCCTCGCCGAATATGAATCTGCGCGATCCGGCGATCTACCGGATTCGCCACGCGCACCATCATCGCACTGGCGATCAGTGGTGCATCTATCCGATGTACGATTACACCCACCCGCTCTCGGATGCGTTGGAACACATCACGCACTCGATCTGCACACTGGAATTTCAAGACCATAGACCATTTTACGACTGGGTGATCGCACGCTGCGTCGAAGGCGGCTTTTTTCAGCAACCGGTACCGCACCAGTATGAATTCGCCCGTCTCAATCTGACTTACGTCGTCACCAGCAAGCGCAAACTGCGCCAATTGGTGGAACAACAAATCGTCAGCGGTTGGGATGATCCGCGCATGCCAACCATCGTCGGTATGCGTCGGCGCGGTTACACGCCGGAAGCCTTGCAATTATTTTGCGAACGCATAGGCGTGACACGCTCAGACGGCTGGATCGACTACAGCACGCTCGAAGGCTGCCTGCGCGATGACCTCGACCCGAAAGCGGCACGCGCCACCGCGGTACTGCGCCCGCTCAAACTGATCATCGACAATTTCCCGGCCGGTCAGCAAATCGCCTGCAGCGCCCCAGTCCACCCGCATCATCCGGAACGCGGCAACCGCGATTTCACCATCAGCCAACATCTGTGGATAGAACAGGAAGACTTCATGGAAGTGCCAAGCAAGGGCTACTTCCGCCTGTTCCCTGGCAACAAGGTACGCTTGCGTTACGGTTATGTGGTCGAATGTATCGGCTGCGATAAAGATGAAGCCGGCAATATCATCGCGGTTCATTGCAATTACTTTGCCGACAGTAAATCGGGCACCGAAGGCAGCGCCAATTACAAGGTCAAAGGCAATCTGCACTGGGTGAATGCGGCCGATGCCATCGAAGCCGAAGTAAGACTGTATGATCGTTTATTTACCGATGCGACACCTGATGCCGGTGGCAAGGATTTCATGAGCTTGCTCAATCCGGCAGCCTTACAGGTAGTGCAAGCCTTCGTCGAACCCGGTCTGCACGATATTGCCGCCGATACGCGTCTGCAATTCGAGCGCCATGGTTACTTCGTCGCCGACCGCATCGATTCCACGCCGGGCAAGCCTGTGTTCAACCGCATCACCACGCTCAAAGACAGTTGGGCGAAGTAAGGTCCTATCCTACTTACATTTTGTAAGAATGTTGCTCTTGTCAAGCAGGCAGTCACGGCGCAGAATTGCCTGCTTGATATTTTTATTCGGAGCAATTTATGCGCGTGTCCTTTTCTACTCTCACCACCCTCTGCTGCGCCTTAGCGATCAGCATTAGCGCTGCCAGCGCGCAAACCATCAAAATCAAATTGCAGCCGGGTTTATGGGAAGAAAGCAATACAACGCTGATCAATGGCCAAAACTTGCAAGAAATGATGCGGAAACAAAGCGGTGCACCGGCTGCTGGCAAAAATGAAACTTGCTTAACGCCAGCCCAAGTCAACAAGGGTATCGATTTGGCCGACATCAAGAATAAAATTGCCGAAAATGCCAAAGGCTGTAGCGTCCATGCGATTTCGGCCGATGAAAGCGGTGGCCAATTCGAGCTCCAATGCAGTAGTCCAGAGGGTTTGAGCTATCAAGGTCACGGCCAATACCGCGTCAAAAACGACAAAGAGTGGAGTTTCACCATGCAAGCAGATGGCAAATTGCCTGGTGCGAGCAACAAACTCAATGTGCGCGTCGAGCAAGTCGCGCATTGGAAAAGCAGTCAATGCGGTAAAGTCGCCGCGCAGCAATAACTACGCGATAACTGTTCGGTCGGGCTACGGGGTATCGGCTACAATGTCATACTCCCTGCAAAATTCTGCAGCCAACCGACACATACCCAATGAAACTCTTGTTCCAACTGCTGCGTGCAGTGCTAGGCCCGGTCTTGCTGCTCAAAGAACGCCTGACTGCACCGACCGGCATCGTCCGCACGGTCGCCGAACAGGCACGCGTCGATGCAGAATGCGCCGACTTAGCGCTGTATCAATTCCGTACCTGTCCGTTTTGCATTAAAGTTCGGCAGCAAATGCGTCGCCTGTCTTTGAGCGTCACTTTGCTCGATGCCCAGCACTCGGCCGCCAATCGCCAAGCCTTACAGAGTGGCGGCGGCAGTACCAAAGTGCCGTGCCTGCGTATCAGCGCAGCAGACGGCTCGGTGCGCTATCTGTACGAGTCGAAATCGATCAATCAATACTTGCAACAGCGCTTCGGTGCCACCTCCGGCACGCCGCTGTCTGCTCCTTTATAAAGCCACGCCCTTGTCTACTATTCCTGAAGAATTCCCCGCAACCGAAGTCGATGCCGACGCCAGCATCCGCGAGCCACGCTTATGGCGCGACAAAGGTTGGACCGCACGCGTGATCAAGAATGATGATGATGAAGGCTGGGCGGTGGCGATGAGCATAGACGGCGAAGCCGAACCCGCGCTGGTCGGCCCTTGGACCATGGGGCGCGACAAGAAAAACCCCAAGCCGCTCGATGCCAATGCCTTCGGCACCTTGATCAAAACTGCCCGTGAAGTATTACGTCGCCATGAGCAGCAATTGCATGCGCAATTACATAAAACGCTGATGGTCAGCACCGACAGCGCCGACTACAAAATCATGCTCGACATCGTGCCCGATGAAGACGAGCCGTATGCCTATCTGCGCGCCGAAGACATGGCTGGCACGGAACTGGCCAAGGTCAAGGTAGCACCGACATTTCAACTCAAGCGCCAAGCGGCGCTGCAATGGATCGCCGCCGACTTTCGGCGACCCGACTGAAACGATCAGTTCATGACCGGATGGCCGTTGACGATATGTACACGGTCACCTTCGCGGTACTCGGGCGCAGCACTCAGTTGATAGCTGCGCTCATGACCATTGTCCAAGCGTACCCGTACTTCGTAGCGCGTGGTGGTATGGTTGCGTTTTTCCAAAGTGTTACCGGCAAACCCACCGCCAACCGCACCGGCTACCGTCGCCAGTTTGCGGCCATCACCACCACCGACTTGATTCCCTAATACCCCGCCGAGCAAAGCACCGGCAACCGCCCCCAAACCACTGCCCTGTTCAGGTTGTTGCTCGAACGCGCGCACTGAGGCGACCACACCGCAACTGTCACAAACCGGATGAGTGCTGCGTGCCGGCGTCGTGTTTTGCGCCTGCTGTTGTGACTGCTGCTGTGGCTGCGACTGCGTTTGCCCCGACAAGGCCGATTGCGAAGATGTCAACTGATTGCCGCGTCCATCATTGCCAGACGCAGTATTTTGCGCACTCGCGTCGCTGCTCAGCGCCGCCGGATTGACTGCATCGCCAGGTTTCGGCGTGCCGTTTGAAGTCGGCAGCAAACCGGTCATGGCGGCAACACCAACCAGGCTGGCAACGATGACAGAAACAGCGGCACCGGCAAGCAGCGGGTGAATACGACGTGGAGTAGGTGAATCTGACATGGCGATATCCTGTGAACATTACATGAGCGTGATGCCATGCATTCTGCTCTCTATAACGCGGCAAGCAGGTAATTCGTTGACACAAGGAAAATATTATCCAGATGCAGCGCGCTCACAAACCGCTGCGCCTCAGCAGCATGCGCCGAAATGCCGCGAAGGCCTTGGCCATGATCGCGGCTTTGTAGGGGAACACCGCCGGCGCATCACAGTCGTGTATCCAAGCGCCATTATCGACCTCAAACACCAGCAATGCCCCGCTCTGCGTCTCGCCACAATCGAGTATCAAGTAATCGAGGCCTATGCGCTCAGCAATACTGCGCAGTGCCTGACTATGACGTTGGCCAAAATCGTCGTCAAAGCGTTCCATCACTTGCTGCTCTTCGGCGCGGCCAGCCGGATTGTGCGCCATGTCGGCCGATTGATAGTGCAGCAACCAGTACTCACCAATCGCCAGATGACACAGGTACGGCACCCCCTCGATAAGGGCGATGCGGTATTTGCGAAAGCAGCCGTCGGCACTGCGGTAATCGACATACTCGGCGACATAAAACTGTGCGCAGGCATGGTACTCGAGCAGATACGCCTGCCAAGCCGGCAGATCATCGATTTTGCGTAAGCCGAGACCGGCATGGGTGTCGAGCGGGCGCACGGTCAGCGGAAAACGCGCCGGCGCGGGCGCGTTGCGCTGCCAGCGCACGGTAGCTGGCATGTGTAAACCGCTGATATCCTGCAGCAAAGCGGCGGCACGGTCACGCGCGCAGCGGCGCACTGCGGCCGGATGATTCAAGCATGGCCGTGGCCACGCCTGCAGCATTTGCTCTATACGATCGAGCAAACGATTATTTTTTTCTGATTCACCCAAAGCGACGATACAAATATCATGTTCGGGCAACGGTGACGGCAATTCTTCGGTGGCGCTGACAAATACCAAGTCGACGCGGATATCACTATCCTGCACCAGAAAATCGACCGGCAGGTTGTCGAGATTATCGCCCGGTCCCATCCATACCAATAAACGAACTGCTAGCTTGGCCGGATCGGCGATGCGAAACAGTTGCCGATAGCTGAGCGCTTTGGCTTGCATTTCCAGAGCATGCGACATCTGCCCCAGCACCGAGAGCAAATAAAACCACCGCATATACAAGTTACCGGGATCCGTCTCGTCAGTGACGGCTTCAATTTCCTGCAATAGCTGCGGCATCGTCAATCGGTTCAAGGCCGCCGCCGGCGCAATCGCGGCCAAGGCCAGCGAAGTCAGCGAAGGCACCCATGCCGCTGAGGCTGCTGATGGCATCGATGCCGGCTGGTTTTGTTCTTGCATCGCGCTTGACTCCTGTTGGTGGCGGCGGGAACGGCCATGGCATGGCGTTCGCCAAACCCGCATTCATTGTACAATCGGCTGCTTCGCTCCGCCTTGTCATTCCAAGGCCACGCGCCTGCTTATGTTTCTATCATGTCGCAAAAAAAATTCAATCCGGTCTTCAATTCCTATCTGATTTACATCGGCGTGGCCATCGCCTCTGCCGGCGTGGCGCTGTACACCCCACTGATCGTGTCAGAAACCGGGAAACATTTTTCCGGCTTTTGGGCGGCCTCGATTCTATTCGGCCTCAACCTCGGACGGGTACTCGGTGCCTTGGTGGGCAGCCGTTTCCCTAAGCTCGCCAACCATCCGCTGATCGTCTCCGGCAATATTCTGCTAGAAGGTGTGGCGCTGTATTGCATGGCATTTCTCGGCCAAGCATGGGCCTTGGCCTTGTTCGCCTTACTGGCCGGCTTAGGCTCGGGTTTGTCATTTCCGGGTTTGAAAAATTATCTGCTCAAACTGCGCGAACTCGATCAATCTTCTCTGTTCAGCCGACTCGCCTTCGCTATCCGCACCGGTCTGGTGCTCGGCTACCTGACCGCCAGTTGGGTGCCACACGACAGCTTGCAATGGGTGTTTCTGATCGTGCTCATCACCTTCGTCGCTTACGGTTTATTCATGCTCGTGGCCATGCGCGCGATTACGCGCCATGAAACCGCGTACCTGTCCGTACCGGAACAGCAAACGGCTGCGCGCAGCACGCCAGCGCACGAGCACCGCCCCACAGCCGGCACCAATGCTGCCAGCACAGCCGAGCCGGCGCGCCTGCCGGCCTTGTTCTATCTGTCGAATGCGATGTTCTGGTGTTTTGCGATACAGCCGATGATCGGTTTCAGCCTGCATATTCCCAAATACACCCCCGACCTGCCGGTTTCCACCCCATTCTGGCTGGCCGCGCTGGTGATTATTTTTTTCCAGATTCCAATTTCCAAACTTGCCATTCGCACGCGTGATCATTTCCGTTTTCTGCGGATTGCCTATGTTTGTCTGTTCGTCAGCTTTGTCATCATGCTGCTGTTTAATCATTCGGCTGCGGCGGTGATCGTGTCGGCTATCTTGCTGTCGTTTGCCCAAGTATTTTACGGTCCCTCGCTCGATGTCCTGACCGCCCGTTTTGCCGATCGCGTCGGGGCCGATACCGGCCGCCTCATGTCGCAGCAGATGCTGTATCAAAGTATGGGCAATATGGTCGGCAGTCTGGCCGGCGGCATGCTCTTCGATCTGGCACAAGCACTGCGCTGGCCCAGCTTGAACTGGGGATTGCTGGCAGCCGGCAGCATGGTGATGCTGCTGTTGAGCCGAACAACGATACCCGAGTTGTATCGGCATGCCGGTCGCGGGCGCGGCCAGCATAATCACTGACATCCTCGCCGACCTGACCTGGACGAGGCTGGTCGCGCATCTGGTCAGGCTGCTTCGCGCACCCGCATTTCGATGTGCAGCCCGGCAGCCGTCGCCATGTTCACCAGTGCATCGAGGCCGAACAAGTTGATCTTGCCGCGCATCAGGTCAGAGACACGTGGCTGGGTCACGCCAAAGAGCTTAGCCGCTTGCGCTTGGCTCATCTCGGTGCGAGTAAGGTGGTTCTTGAGCGCCGTCAGCAGGACGGAGCGCAGTTTCATATTTTCCGCTTCTTCCGGGGTGTCCTCGATAGCATCCCAGATGCTGGCAAATCGTTGCTTGCTCATTGGCCTAGCTCCTTCAATAAGTCACGGTAACGCTTGGCAGCCAAGTCCAGATCAAGCTTACTGGTCTTCTCTGTCTTCTTCTTAAAACAGTGAAGCACGTAGACGGCATCAGCGAACTTGGCAACGTAGATGACCCGAAACGCCCCGGCAGCATCCCGAATCCGAATCTCCTTCACGCCTTTGCCCACGGTATTCATGGGCTTCCAGTCGTCCGGTTCCTGTCCGTTCTGTACTTGGTCGAGCTGATCAGGAAGCAACGGAACAGCCAACCGGGGTGGTAAGCCCAAACCGGCTTAGCGTGCTTTAAAGTCCGTTTTCTGAGACGACCCCATTCAGGTCAGTCTGCCGGTCAGTCTGATAGGCGGTATATTTGCGCGCATCGCCACGCACTTTGTCGACTGGATATTTACGTGCATTGGCGGTGATTTTTTCATCGATGGCCGCGATCAGATCGACATCGAGTCGGTCTGCCAGCATCACCAAATACGACAAGACATCGGCCATTTCTTCGCGCACCGCCTGGTATTGTTCGGCCCCTAATTCCGGCTTCTCGCCGGTTTGCAGCCATTGAAACGGTTCGAGCAATTCAGCCGCTTCGACGCTTAATGCACTGGCCAGATTTTTCGGTGTGTGAAACGCTTGCCACTCTCGTTGTTGGGCGAACTCGCGCAAGCGCAGGCGCACGCAGTCCAAACTGTCGGGGGAATTGGTAGGTTGATTCACAGGGCTCCTCGATTGGGTGGATTTGAAAATGTTGCGCCGCAACAACGAGCACAGTAACAACACCGACTGACCCGTTGATTCATGCCGCACAAAAAATTTTATTTTACTGCAAACGCAGGAAGGCAGCCATAAATCATGGTGGAATTGCGCCCTGCCTATGCCGGGCAATCAACATCAATGCTGCGGCGCAAAATAATTCCGTAGCGGTCGGCGCGATACAAGGGTAAAATCGACAACAGGCTATCGGGCGAGAAATGTTTGCGTAACGCATCGATGGCCAAGAAGCTACGCTCAATCTAGCACCGGTGCAAATCGGTGCGACCTTACAGCGATAATGCCAACCCGGACTTCATTGCGCCACCATGCAGCCCAACCCCAGGAGATGTTATGCCCTTGATTTCGCCGCACCTTCCAGCCATCACCCACGAACAAATCGAAAAACAACTGACTGCCATTGCCGCGCTGTCGAGTACCACACTGGGAGGATGGGAAAAAATTATTGCCCTTAACTTCAACTTGGCACGGCTGGCCTTTGAGCGCGCCACAGCACGCTCGGCGCTGTTGTGGTCGGCCAGCGATGCGCAGACTTTGCTGAGCAGCGCAGAACATCAACCACCACTCGATAGCTTACTGGCCTACGGACGCGAATTGGCCGAGATTGCCGGTGCCACGCGCGAGCAACTGTTGCAAGCTTTGGCAGCAGACAACACGGCCGTCAGCTCCGCTCCCTTAGCGCGCCAGCCGATACCGGCCGCGCATGAAGCCGTGGCAGTGGCAGCCGTCGTAGCGGCCGCGCCAGTGCAGAACCCAGTCCCACAGCAAACGCAATTGACGCTGCTGCGCGAAGTGCCTGAAGCCCCCGCTGCGGCCAAAGCAACTAAGGCAAAAGCAGCGGCGACGCCAGCCGTAATTGTCGCCAAGCCGACTGCCGCCAGCACAGCGCCGGTGGCGCCGAAAAAACCGCTGAAAGCACCGGCACGCAAAGCAAGTGCCAGCACAGTCAGCGCTGCCCCAGCGAAAAAACTTGCCGTGGCAAGCAAAACGAAAGATACTGCGCCCGCGCCAAAGCCTACTTCCACCTCAACTAAGGCCAGCAGCAAAACTGCCACAGCGGCCCCAGGGCTGCCAGTAGCAGCAAAAAAACCAGTGGCCGCAGCGAGCCCAGCAAGCAGCACAGCAAAGACTGCGCCACGCCGCGCCGCCACAGCGAGCAAATCAAGCCAAGAAAGTGAAAAAAAAGCAGTGAAATCAAGTACACCACCCAGCCCCACACAGCCAATTGACAGCACCAGCGCCGTCGACAGCACTGCCAGCGTCAGCGTTCCGGTCAAAAAATCGGCCGTAAAATTTCCTGAAGCCCTGACCAAGAGCTTGCAAGCCGACAAGCCTGGCTTTCCTCAAGTCGGCGGCAGACCTGCATTCAAGGCAAAAACCAGCCCGGCTACCGGCGCGAAAAAACGCGTTCGCCAATAAAACGAATTGCTGACATCACACAGCGGCAGGCTCAATATTGAGCCTGCCGCTTTTTTTTGTGTGCGATTCTCGACACAGTCCCGCATCGCAGTTCAGATATAATTTTTATGAATGCCATTAAAACTGAATATAAAATTGATATAAAACGACTTTATTTAATAAAATACTGTTTCCTAATAATTCACATTTGCTTGTAAGCTTTTGTGTAGGCAAGCCGACCAAGTAACTGTAGCATCCGAAATTGCATTACCCCTTGGTTCTTGGCCCTTAGCCTGCTTACCTTTATTGGAAAATGACATGACATCTGCATCCCTCACACGTACTCTCAAACAAGTTCTCAGCGCCTCTGTCTTGGCCGCCACAGCCATGGCTGCCGCACCGGTCGCGGCAGTCGCTGCTTGCGCTCCGAAATCTGCTTGTGCTGGTAAAAAAGGATGTTGCGCAGCAAAAACATCTTGCTGTGCAGCTAAAAAAGGCTGTTGTGCTGCCAAAAAGCCTCATGCTAAAAAACACGCCAAAAAAGCATGCTGCGCTGCGAAAACTGGCTGCTGCGCCGCCAAGAAGTAATCTTGCCCACGCCGTCGCGCGCTGATCCGCGACGGCATCATCGGCCGATGTTTAAAGCTGCCAAGAAGCAACCACGATGACTCCAGACTTACCGCGCATGCTGACATTTCAACGCGACTGGCCGGCCGCTTCCGCCGCAGAGTTGCGCTTGGCTTGGAAGGCGGCCCAAATCGTGGTGGCGAGCGTGCACACGCTGAGCTTGCAAGGGCTGCAGATCGTACAATCGGTGCTTGCCGACGCCGAATTTCTCGAATGGCAGCACTACCCCGCTGAAGATGTGCGCGACAATCGACGCGCCTCACAATATTTTTACCACGCCCATCCCGGTTTGCAACGCCCTTTTGTCGAGCACGGGCATTTCCATTTATTTGTACATGCCCAAAGCTTGGGCTTACGCCGCGCTGGCCGCGCGCCCTCGCCAGCCCATTTACTCGCCGTTTCCATGGATGCCCGCGGCATGCCGACGGGGCTATTTACGGTCAACCGCTGGGTCACCAAAGGGGCTTGGCTGAGCCGTCAAGAATGCGCCCTGGGCTTGCAACATTTCCAGATCGGTGCGCGCCACGGCCAGCGTCCGGTCAATCAATTTCTCACCGCCTTGTTGCGCCTGTATGCGCCGCAAATTGAACACTTGCTCATCGCCCGCGACGAAGTGCTGGCCGAACTCGCGCACGGTCGCAGTAATCGTCAGGTGTTTGCCGATAGCCGCTACGAAGTGTTGTCGTATTTGCCGATCGATTTGAGTACCGATATCGAACAATTGGAACGCGCTGCTGGAAATATTTTGTAAGTCAATCTTGGTTCTCGGCGACTCATTGCCATCATCTGTATTTTTCATAAGGAGCATTACCATGGCTACTCGCCGTACTACGTTTTCCCTGCGTTTGCTGTTGAGCACCCTGCTGCTGGCTCTGACCAGCAGTGTTTTTGCGGCCGCGATCGCGCCGATTTTTTCTACCCAGGCTGGGGCAATCCGCGGCTATGATCCGGTTGCCTATTTTACCGAGCACCGTGCCGTTAAAGGTAAGACGCAATTGGTGTATCGTTGGAACGAGGCGGACTGGCATTTCAGTAAAGCAGAAAATTTGGCCGCCTTCAAAGCCGATCCGGAAAAATACGCGCCACAGTATGGTGGTTACTGCGCCTATGGCGTAGCCCAAGGGTATACGCCGGAAACGGATCCGCATGCGTACCAAGTACTCAATGGCAAGCTGTATCTGAATTTAAGTAAGGTGGTACTGAAACGCTGGCAACAGGATATTCCCGGTTACGTGAGCGAAGCCAACCAAAACTGGCCGCAATTACAAGCCGGCACCTATGTAGAGAAATAACTCAGGAAAAACTTGATGACGACGGCCCGAACACGGCCCTCCGCCATTACAGCAACGGTGGACGCATCTTGAGCGGACCGACCAAACGCGAAAAAAACAACTTGGGGATTTTTTTGTGCACGCCCATGTGAATCAGGCAGGCACGCAGATCATCATCGCCACGCAGCGTCAGCTTGAGCTTGCGGCAAATCCGTTCGCGGTATTTGTCGATGCGTTCAGGGCCACGTATATGCGCAGCCGGGCGATGCTGATTGAGAAAATCAGCGATTTGCTGGTTACTCCAATTGAGCGTTAAAAGAAAACAAATTTCGTGTTCATAATCAGTCAAGGTGACGTCACCCAATACCAGATGGCGATGCACGCCTTCGAGCTCGCAACCCATGCCAAATTCAGTAAGATAATTCGGCACCAGCGCCAAAAATTGGCTGATATTGATTTCCTGAGCGGTATAGATCAAGCCTAGTATCGATTGAGAGGCATGGTGCTTAAGCGGATATTTATCAAACAGTCGTGCCTTGAGACCATCGGCATATTCGTGCACACACAGTTTCGATACTTTTTTATAGATATTGCGACCATCGAAAAGCGCGATGTCTGACTCGACAAAGGCGGCAGCGAATTGCACCGTTCCCTCGCACGGCATTTCATCATCGAACTTGCCACCCACTTCGGCACCATGAGACAAACCGACGATTTTCGCATACGCATCGGTAGCGATCAGATGCCGTGATTCGATGTCTTTGGCACCGAAAATAAATTGCGTTCGAAATGAAAACAAAGCGATGGTTTTCTTGAATTTCTGGATGAACAAATTTTGTTCAGAAGAAAAGTTTTCCGGTGCTACCAATTGATATTCAAGCATAATCGCTGGCTCCTGTTTCGGTACTCACTGCATGTTGCCGCTGCACTTGATCGTGGCTTAGCTCGAGCGACCAGCAAAGCCCACATGGCGACGGACCATGATCTTAAATTTAAGATCATGCAAAACAAGCATCATCTTATTGAACGAAGCGAGGAATTTTACCGGAGTGAAATACGAAAATATGTAGGAAATTTCTGAAGTTAAAGCAAAAGAAGCGCAATCGAGCAGCGGACATCAAAAAATTGTTGCCTAAGTGCATATTTTATCTATGCAATATCAGGTAGACTCTGGTTATCACTAGGACAGCAACGATCACCACTACTAGGCAATGGAAACCGACATGGCATCAGACCATCACGCGCGCGACATCATCAAACGCAACCATATTCATGTGCTCGGTGACAGCGGCCCGGTACTGTTGTACGCCCATGGTTTTGGCTGCAATCAAAATATGTGGGATCGTGTGACCCCGGCCTTCCTTGGCACGCATCGCCAAGTCTTGTTCGACTATGTTGGTGCCGGTCAATCTGATATCACCGCCTTTGATGCCAAGCGCTATGCCAGTCTCGATGGCTATGCCCAAGATCTTCTCGATGTGTGCGACGCGCTAGGCTTACACAGCGGTGTCACCTTCGTCGGCCATTCCGTCAGTTGCAGCATAGGTATGCTGGCCGCGATCGCGCGGCCGGAATTATTCGAGCGCTTGGTACTGGTAGGCCCGAATCCATGCTTCATCAATCACCCGCCTGATTACTGCGGCGGCTTTGAAACGGCCGATCTGGAAGGCTTGCTCGATCTGATGGACCAAAATTACATAGGCTGGGCCAATTACTTGGCACCGGTGGTGTCGGCACAAGGTGAAGCGCATGCGATCACCACCGAATTATCCGACAGTTTTTGCTCGACCGACCCAACGGCCAACAAAGTTTTTGCCCGTACCACTTTTTTTTCTGACAACCGCGCCGATCTGCCCAAAGTCACGCGCCCTTGCCTGATCCTGCAGCACGGTCGCGACACCTTGGCACCATTAAACGTGGGGGACTATGTACACGCCCATCTGGCCGACAGCCAGCTCAAAATACTCGATATCGAGGGGCATTGCGCCCACATGAGCGCGCCATCGCTGGTCGTGGCCGCGATTCGCGACTTCATCGACCAATAGGGCTGACACACTACCTATGTCTGCTTTCGATCCGATACCCTGTCCGATTTTGGTGACTGATGAGGGCGGCAAGGTCATCTCGCTCAATCAGTGCCTGCTTGATCTGGCCGGCGGTGCCTTGGCCGATTGGGCGACGCGCCCGATGGAAGCGCTGTTTCCCATGCCGAGTCGTATTTTCTTGCAAACCCATGTATGGCCGATGCTGATGCGCGACGGCCGCATCCAAGAAATTCGTTTGCAACTGCTGGCAGCAACGGGAAACCGCATGCCGGTATACGTCAACTGCCAAAAAACCAGCCAAGCCGGCGTCGATCACTACACCTGGTTGTTCTTCATCACCTTTGAGCGCAGCCTGTACGAGCAAGAATTACTGGCAGCCCGCAAAAGAACCGATGAATTGCTGGCTCAAACCATAGAAAACGAACGCTACATACGCACCATTACCGATGGCATTCCCAACATGGTGGCATATTGGGATAATGATTTGGTTTGTCAATTCGCCAATCAGCCGTATGCGCAATGGTTTGGACTAAGCCCGCAAAACCTGTTTGGCATCTCGATGGCGACACTGCTAGGTGCGCCACTGTTCAAGCAAACTCAGCCACACATACAAGCGGCACTGGCCGGCAAAACGCAAGAATTTGAGCGCATGACCCCTGCTGCTGACGGTAGTACCGTGCACAGTTTGGCGAATTACATACCGGATCGCGATGCCAGCGGTTTGGTCAAAGGTTTTTTCTCGGTGGTGACGAATATTTCTGCGCTACGCCAGGCCGATACCGCGATCCGCCTCTCGGCCAGCGTGTTTGAAGCGACCTCGGAAGGCATCATGGTGACCGACACTCAATCGATCATCCTCTCGGTCAACCAAGCTTTTACCAGGCTGACCGGCTACCGCTCTGACGAGGTAGTCGGAAGAAATGCCAAAATCCTCAATTCCGGGCGCCACAACAGTCTGTTTTTCCATGACTTGTATGCGGAATTGAGAGCCAGCGGACAATGGAAAGGCCAAGTCTGGAGCAAACGAAAAAATGACCAGGTCTTTCTCGAAGAACTGTCGATTTCATCGATACACGATGAGGCCGGCACGATTACGCACTACGTCGGCGTGTTCGAAGATATCACCAACCGCTGGGATAAAGAACAGCAAATACAAAGGATGGCCTTCCACGACCCGCTGACGGATTTGCCGAATCGGGCCTCGTTCATGCTGTTACTGAAGCAATTAATTGCTATCGCCAGCCGCGAAACGCGCCAAATCGCTTTATTGTTTCTGGATTTGGATGGATTTAAGGCTGTCAACGACCGTTGGGGTCATGACATGGGTGACCATGTACTGAAAACCGTCGCAACGCGCCTATCTGAGCAATTGCGCGATGCCGACACGGCGGCACGCCTGGGCGGCGACGAATTCGTGGTGTTACTCAACCAAGCCGACAGCCATGAAAGCGTGAGTAAGGTTGCGGCGCGCCTGATTGCCGCCGTCAATGCGCCGATAAACAGCCATGCCGGCTCACTGCAGGTCGGTACATCGATCGGTATCGCGGTGTTTCGCAACGATGAACAAACCCCGGAACAATTACTCAAAGAAGCCGACAGTGCCATGTATTTGGCCAAGAAAGCGGGTAAAAACAGCTTTTCTTTCGGCCTGGCAAAAGCCTGAAGCGCACTCATACACCATCGTCGGAGCGAAAGGCTGGGAGTGTTGTCGTGACAATTTAATGGATCGCCGCAAACGGGCTTTTAGTCAGCATCACGTTTTCAGTGCTGAAAACGAAACTGGGTTCCCGCCAACAGCATGCGGGCATACTCGTCAGGCGCTGCTTTGCTAATTGGTCCCGCCGGCGGGAATCGAACCCACATCTTACGCTTAGGAGGCATACGTTCTATCCATTGAACTACGGCGAGACACGTGGTCTGCTCCAACGAGCGAGCAGCACAAGCGCGCCATCTTACCTGAGCTTGACGTAACAATCAATTGAGCGCTGTCGTGGCGACCCCGGTCTGGCGTACAATACGGGTTTTCTCTCATTCCGTCCGGCCGACATCGCGGACCTCACAGGTATCACAGGTATTTATGGCAGTTATCTCATTAAGCGATGCCCAATTGGCATTCGGTCACGTTGCTCTGCTCGATCACGCCGAGTTTTCTCTCGAGTCGGGCGAACGGGTCGGCCTGATCGGCCGTAACGGCACCGGCAAATCCTCTTTACTCAAGATCATCGCCAAAACCTCGAAGATCGATGACGGCTTGCTCGTCATGCAGCAAGGTATCAAGATCGCCTATGTCGAGCAAGAGCCGGTATTCGATCAAACCGTCAGCGTCTTCGATGCCGTCGCTTCCGGACTGGGTGAATTGCCAGGTCTGTTGCAAGAATATGAAAGTCTGACCGGCCAATTCGGCGGCGACAATGACGAAGCCCTGATGGATCGCATGCACGAGATTCAGCTCAAGCTCGATGCCGCCGACGCCTGGAACCTCGGGAATAAAGTCGAAACCACCCTCGACAAGCTCAATTTATCCAAAGACGCCATCATGTCAACGCTCTCAGGCGGGATGAAAAAGCGCGTCGCCTTGGCGTGTGCCTTGGTCAGTGCGCCCGATGTCTTGTTGCTCGATGAACCGACCAATCATCTCGATTTCTCATCGATACAATGGCTGGAAAGTTTGCTCAAAGATTTCAAGGGCAGCGTGCTCTTCATCACCCATGATCGCAGCTTCCTCGACAATGTCGCTACCCGCATCCTCGAACTCGATCGCGGCAAGCTGACTTCCTTCCCCGGTAATTTCACGACTTACCAAACGCGCAAAGAAGAGCAGCTCGAAGTCGAAGAAGTGGAAAACGCCAAGTTTGATAAATTCTTAGCGCAGGAAGAAATTTGGATACGCAAAGGCGTCAAGGCGCGCCGTGTGCGCGATGAAGGTCGAGTCAAGCGACTCGAACAATTGCGCGTACAACGCGGCGTGCGACGCGACCAACAAGGTCAGGTCAAGCTCGATGTCAGTTCCGGCGAACGTTCAGGGAAAATCGTCGCTGAAATGGAAAATATCAATAAGTCTTTCGGCGATAAAGTCATCGTGCGCGATTTCTCCAGCATCATCATGCGTGGCGATAAAGTCGGTTTGATCGGCCAAAATGGTGCCGGTAAAACCACGCTGCTGAAAATGATACTCGGCCAAGATCAACCCGACAGCGGCATGATGAAGCAAGGTGCACGCTTGCAGATCGCGTATTTCGACCAGATGCGCGCCCAGCTCAATGAAGAAAGCAGTCTGGCCGAAACGATCGCACCCGGCAGCGACTGGGTTGAAGTCAATGGTCAGCGCAAGCACGTGATGTCGTATCTGGGCGACTTCTTGTTCGCCCCGGAACGCGCGCGCTCGCCGGTCAAATCGCTGTCCGGTGGCGAACGCAATCGCCTGCTGTTGGCGCGTTTGTTCGCCAAACCGGCCAATGTGTTGGTACTCGATGAACCAACCAATGATCTCGATATCGACACCCTGGAATTGCTCGAAGAATTACTCGAAGAATATACCGGCACGGTATTTTTGGTCAGCCATGATCGTACCTTCCTCGATAATGTCGTCACCCAAGTGATCGTCGCTGAAGGCGATGGCCAATGGCGTGAATTCATCGGTGGCTATAGCGATTGGGAACGTTATGCCAGTTCGCAGGCGGCGAATAAAACCAGCAGCAAGAATGAAACCAAAAGCCTTGCTACGCCAGCAGTGGCCAGCGCCGCTGGCAAAAGCAAGAAGCTCAGCTACAAAGACCAGCGCGAACTCGATGAATTGCCAAAGCTGATCGCAGCACTCGAAAGCGAACAAGCGGCCATCAGCGCCAAGCTGGCCGCCCCTGATCTGTATAAAAACGGTGCCGATGCAGCCAATGCACTCAACACCCGCTTTGCCGAGCTCGATGGGCAGTTGTTACTGGCCTTGGAAAAATGGGAAGAAATGGAAGCCAAAACCAAGGCTTGATAGCCAAGCACGAAGGAACAAAAAAAGGGGAGCATCGCTCCCCTTTTTACATGAGGATCACACAAATACCGGCTCCATCTCCAAGCGCACACCAAACCGCGCGACGACATCGTCTTGCACCGCCTGTGCCAAGGCCCTTACCTCCGCACCACTGGCATGGCCGCGATTGACCAACACCAAAGCTTGCTTCTCATAAACGGCCGCGCGACCGAGGCTACGCCCTTTCCAGCCGCATTGTTCGATCAACCAGCCGGCTGCCAATTTATAGCTGCCGTCGGCTTGCGCATAGCTGACCAACTCGGGCCAACGCTGCAGCAAGGCGGCGCGCTGCGCCGCCGGCACCAAGGGGTTTTTGAAAAAGCTGCCGGCATTGCCGATAACGGCAGGGTCGGGCAACTTGGCGCGCCGAATCGCGCTGATGGCCGCGCTGATTTGCGCGGCCGTCACGTGCGGCCCCAGCGCTGCAATACTTTGCTGTAAATCGGCATACCCGAGTTGCGGCTGCCAGCGCCGCGGCAAAGCCAGCGTCACACTGACGATGGCCACGCGATCGCGCAAAGCTTGTTTGAAAATACTTTCGCGATAGGCAAATTGGCATTCGGCACGCGCCATGATGCGCCACGCACCCGTGGCGAAATCATAGACTTCAAGTTCGTGCAAGACATCTTTGAGTTCAAGCCCATAGGCACCGATGTTTTGCACCGGTGCGGCGCCGACGGTGCCGGGAATCAGCGAGAGATTTTCCAAGCCAGCCAAACCGTGTGCCAGCGTCCACTCCACCAAGCCATGCCAGCTTTCACCGGCGGCCGCTTGGACGTAGGTGAAGTCGCTGTCTTGCGCGCAAATTCGTATGCCTTGCAAGCGCATATGCAGCACCAAAGCATCGACTTGGTCGGATAAGACCAGATTACTGCCACCACCGAGCAGCAAGCGCGGCAGTGCAGCGAGACGGGCATCGTCGTGCAAGGCCACCAACTGGGCACGTTCAGAAATGGGTAAATACAGCTTGGCGCAGGCTGCAATCCCGAAGGTATTGAAGCTTTGCAGCGAAACATCGTGAGAAAGCGGGAGAAAAGTCGTCATATGCGTGAAATTATAACGCTTAGGCTTTGCAGTGGCCCGGCATTTGATAAAATGGGGAACATTGAAAGACTAAATAGGAATCCTCATGCCCTCATTCGACACCGTATCCGAAGCCAACATGGAAGAAGTCAAAAACGCTGTGACGCAATCCAATAAAGTCGTCGCCAACCGTTTTGATCTCAAAGGCACCAGTGCAAAAATTGAACTCAAGGAAAAAGAACGCGAAATCATTCTGTTCGGCGATTCCGATTTCCATCTCGATCAAATCATCATCGAAGTCACTCAAACTTTGGGCAAACGCAAAGTCGACGTGCGTTTTCTCGATATGGGCAAAGTAGAAAAAATCGGCGGCGACAAGGTCAAACAAGTCATCAAGGTGAAAAATGGTATCGAGAGCGATGATGCCAAAAAAATCGTCAAAGTGATTAAAGAAAGTAAAATCAAGGTGCAAGCAAGCATACAAGGTGACGCTGTGCGCGTAACGGGTGCCAAGCGCGATGATCTGCAAGAAGCGATGGCGATGCTGCGCAAAGAAATCAAAGATTTGCCGCTGGAATTCAATAACTTCCGCGATTAAGTCTTGGTAGCCGGCGCGATGATAGCGAGTAAACCAAGCCCACTGCGCAGCGCTGGCACGCTGCTGTGCCTGTTGATGCCAATGGCAACAACAGGCACAGCAGCGGCGAGCGAGGTCGGCTTGGTCGGTCTGTTTCCCGGCAAAGCGATTCTGGTGGTCGACGGTGCCGCACCGAAAGCCTATGCAGTCGGCAGCATGCTCAGTGCCGATACCAAATTGCTCGCGGCCGATCGCGATTCCGCCACGATCACCAGCAATGGTAAGTCTTACCAATTACAGATAGGTCAGAGCGAGCACCGCGCAACGGCCAGCGCGCGGACCAGCGTGATCTTGCAGCAAAATGAACATGGTCACTTCATCGCCGCGGCCACGGTCAATGGTGTGGCCTTGACGATGATGGTCGATACCGGTGCGAGCTTCGTCACCCTGCCGGCGGCCGATGCCAAACGTATGGGTATCAATTATCGCAGCGGCAAACGCAGCTACTCGAACACGGCCAACGGTGTGGTCGGCACGTATATGATCAAGCTTGACTCAATTAAAATCGCTGACATGGAATTGCATCAGATTGACGCTGCCGTGATTGAAACCGGCTTGACAACACCACTGCTAGGCATGTCGCTGCTGAACCGACTGGACATGCGCCGCGAAGGCGAACAAATGACGCTGACCAAACGTTTCTGAGCACGCACGCGGCGCTGCTCAAGATGCGCGTTTCCAAGTGCGCAGCGACCAGTAGCACAACAATAAAACCAAGCTGCCGTGCGCACTACCTCTACCCACCCGCGCCAGCATACTGAGCTCACTGCCGGCATGCAAACACAGGTGCCCGGCGATAAACAGAAGGAACACAATTACGCCGGCAACAGGCAGATAGCGGCTGTCACGCCACTTCGGTAGGCACACGAACAAAACCAGATTATTCAAAGCGATCAGCGCAAAGAAAAAAAGTTCACGGTACATGAACGGCTCCCGAGGAAATACATGTCAGTACCAAGCTTGCACCTGACTCGCCGCACCGCCCATCATGCCAGCAGCAGCCCCACCAACGACGCTGGCAAAGTGTCGATTTAAGTGTTTTTTGGCAATATTTTTAAAATTCCCAGCAAAGCTCTCACTGGAATTTTATCGATATTGTCATCACAGTCAAATAAAACTTGCGTAGGAATTTTCTGAAAAAATCGGCCCCGGCGTACCGCGCAGCGCAGCATGCCAAGGCCAGATACAACAACTTAATGGATCGTCGCAAGCGACGATGGAAAAGACTCTGGAAGGGGTTTGCATCCCCTCCCATCGCGTCGCTCCTTCGTCGCTCACCGGCCAAAAGAGGCTGTCGCAAAAGCCTGATGGACGCTTTTTTTACACCTGAAACACCGTATACCTCGTCATTCCCGCGTGCTTTTGGCGGGAACCTAGTGTCGTTTTTTACACTGAAAATGCCACAATTTCTGGCATTTTCAGTTAACCACGAACGCCGCTGGATTCCTGCCAAATGCGCGCAGGAACGACGTTACGGGCGGTTAGGGTAATGATGCAGACTGAAAACCCTTTTGCGACAGCCTCTGAAGGCCGGGGTTTCAAACCCTAGTCAGATTGTTGATCAAGCTGCCGCTTGCAGCAAACGGCGTTGTTTAACCGCTTGTGCCAACTCTTCCAACACCGTCACGCTGTCTTCCCAAGCGATACAGCCATCGGTCACTGACTGGCCATACACCAATTCTTTTCCAAGCACCAGGTCTTGACGGCCGGCCACCAGATGCGATTCAATCATGACCCCAACGATACGACTGTCACCGCCAGCGACTTGACGGCTGATATCGCTGCACACCGGAATTTGGTTGGCCGGGTTTTTAGAACTGTTGGCATGCGATGCATCGATCATCAAGCGCGCAGCCAAGCCGGCTGCAGCGATATCTTTGCACGCTGCATCGACGCTGGCGGCATCGTAGTTCGGCGTTTTTCCGCCGCGCAGTATGATGTGGCAATCTTCATTGCCATTGGTGGAGACAATGGCCGAATGGCCGCCCTTGGTCACCGACAAAAAGTGATGCGGCTGCGATGAAGCCTTGATGGCGTCGACCGCGATTTTGACATTGCCATCGGTACCGTTTTTAAATCCTACCGGGCAGGACAAGCCGGAAGCCAATTCACGATGGACTTGCGACTCGGTGGTGCGGGCACCGATGGCACCCCAACTGATGAGATCGGCGATGTATTGCGGACTGATGACGTCAAGATATTCTGTACCGGCCGGCAAACCGAGTTCGTTGATATTGAGCAGCAATTCGCGCGCGATACGCAAACCATCATTGATGCGGAAGCTGTTATCCATATACGGATCGTTGATCAAGCCTTTCCAGCCAACCGTGGTGCGCGGCTTCTCGAAATACACACGCATGACGATTTCGAGTTCACCGGCAAAACGGCCACGCTCAGCCGCCAGACGGCGCGCGTACTCCATGGCAGCGGCGGTATCATGAATCGAACACGGACCGATCACCACCATGAGGCGATCGTCTTGTCCATGCAAAATTCTGTGCAGCGCGGTGCGCGCATTGGCGGCTGTTTCCGAGGCTTTGTCGGAGCAGCCGAATTCGCGGATCAGATGCGACGGCGGCAACAGTTCTTTCATTTCGCGTATGCGTAAGTCATCAGTGCGTTGCATGTTTTCTCCAGTTAATTGCGGATAGTGTTCAAAAATAAATCGTCAGTCTTCATTCAAAATCGATGGCAAAAAAAAACCGCCGGTAACGGCGGTTTTTTCAGAAATTCGGTTCGGCTGTTTTTCTTTGCACGATTACCTTCTTCCGTCCGCCTGAGGCTGGGAATAGCTAAAGTAAAAAAAGAAAAAATGTGCGAACTTCATAAAATTAGGAGCTGATCTCGGTTGTCGGTATTTAATTCTGACAAAGTGGTCAAAATGATGCTCTGATATTGCATTAAAACGCGGCAATTAGCAAGGGCAGATTAGCGATTTGAGGCAATTCATTTTATTTTTTCCAGAGTGCCGGTGGTTCCGGCGGCAGATCGTTCGTGCTGTCGGGATACACATTGATGATCGGTGTGCTCTTGGCTACCATGCCAACGGAAGGAGCATGGCGCGCGATCCACTGCCGCATCTCCTGCAGATTAGCGGCGATGTCGGCGCGTTGCGGACTCACGCGCACGGCACGCTCCAGCAGTGCCAGCGCCTGTTCATACTCGCCCTGAGCCGCATAAGCCAGCGCTTGGTTGTTGAGCGCGGCCCCATCAAAGGGGTTTTGTTTGGCCGCTTCGGAAAATTTCTTGCTGGCTGCCAAGTTATCGCCTTGCGACAACAAGACCCGGCCTTCGCTTTGTAAATCAGCCGCCGCTACCGGCAAGAGTAACGCGGCGAATAAGCAAGTACAAAGGCGTATCAATGTATGGAGAGTCATACCTAGTTTCCCTGGTAATACGGTTTTGGTGCGACCGGAGGAAATGCCACCGGCCCGCGGCGCGGCTCGAAGGTGTAGCGCAGATACAGCAAGGCGGCGGCATCGGTGAAATCACCGGAGTTATCGACCGAGAGGCGGCCACCGAGCGCAAATTGTGGCGTCAGCAGGTATTCCAGCGCAGCCCCGAGTTTATATTGTAAGCCGGTATGCGAAGCAGCGGCATAGGTACTGGAAAGATTGCTGCCGGGATTAGCGGCGACAAATAGTTCCAAAGCCGTCTGATCGGCACTGACGAGCGGATAATACGGTGCGGCATCGCTGCGGAAATGCTGGATACCGATCGCAGCGCCAAGCTGGTAAGCCAGCTTGCCAGAGCGACCACTGACTTCCACCGGCAGATTGAGCGCTACATACGATTGCGGGCTGAAGTAGCCGCCATTGCCGTAAGTGAAATTCTGTAAGTTCTTTTGATAAAACATGCTGGTCAAGCCCAAGCCGGTCGTGACCAACATATCGCTGCGGCGATACGCACGCCAGTAAATGCCACCGCCCAAATCGAACACGCGGTTGCTCAGCACATTGGTGCCGCTCAGACGCGCCAAGCCGGCACCGAGATACAGCCCGCCTTCGGGGGTATCGTAAGCCGTTTCCAGACGGACACCATTCTTGCTCACCCCGCCCCAGCTCAAGCCATACAGACTGTCTTTTGCTCCGGCATAGGAGAGGTAACTGTCGGTGACTGAGCGGCGGGCCACCTCGATGCTGTAATTCCAAGACTCAATCTGATCGCTCCAGCGCAAGCCACCGACGACGGTGCGGATAGGAAAGCCTATCGGACTACTGCCGAGATCGGCCTTGAAGCCGCTGAGCTGATAACTGAGGCTCAAGGCCACGCCTTTGGCAACTTGGCTGATGCTCGCCGCGTTCGATAAACCTTGCTGAGCCGCAACGCTGGTCAGCGGTAATTTGGCAATCGTCGCTTGGCCATTGATCACCGTATTACGGCCAAACAAACCGGCCACGCCGCTATCGTTGAGGTTTAGCGTCCCGGCATCGACCAGTACCGGGATGATTTTCAAACCAAATTGACCGGCCGAGAGGGTGGAAAGCTGTACTTCGAGTGGGGTTTCAATATCCTTGAGCTGCGACAAGCCACTCTGGCCGCTGCGCGCACGCGCGGCCAAGCCCAGCGTGACCTCCGAGCGATTCAACGCTGACAGATCATCAATTTCTTTGATCAAAGCGGCTTCTTCCGGGCTCACCGAACTGCTGTAGCCTTGGCTGTAGCGGCGCGTCGCGGCGCGGCTATTGAGTGGACTGGCGACTGAAGCTGACACTGGAGCTGCAGTCGCAACTGGTGCCAAGGCTGGTAGCAAGGCCGGAGCGACGGCATTCAGGCCAGAGCGCGCTGCGCTTGGTAAGCTTGGCGTGATTGCCGGGTTTGGCACGATCAGTAGCGGCGCTACACTCTGCGGGGCCACGCTGGCGGCCGGCAACACTGGCACGCTGAGCGGAGCCGGCAGCGGCGCGACGGCCGCTAGCCGCGCGCCAGTTGGTGCCGGCGCAGCGCTTGGCAATGCAGCCGCAGGCAAGTTCGCCACCGCGTATTGCGCGGACAATTGCGGCACTTGTTTCAGCTGTGGCCCAGCGGCTGGCGGCGTGCTGCCGGCAAGCGCGAAGGGATTGAGTTTGAAATCATTGGCCACCGGCACCGTGGCGACCAAGCGCAGTCCATCCACGCCGCGGCCGGCCAGCGGACGGCGCGCTTGTTCCAGTGCCAGCGCTCGTTTGAAGTAGTCGAGTGCGCGGCCATTCTGACCACGCGCACGCGCGACATTACCAGCCAAGGCAATGAAACGCGGATTATCGGGCTGCAAGCGCAGTAATTTTTCCAGCTGTTGTTCGGCACCGTCATAATCTTTCAGCGACATGGCAGCGAACAGCAAGCCTTGCAACACTTCCGGGTTATTCGGTTCAGTCTGTAACACTTGCAAATACAGAGTTTTTGCAACATCGGCCTCACCGGCCGAGGCATAGATGCGCGCCAAGGCCAGCAAGAGCAGCGGGTCTTGTGGTTCGCTGATCAGCAAGGGCTGTAAATAGGTATAGGCAGCGGCATAATCGCCGGCCTCACGGCTGCGTTCCGCATAGCGCATGGACAAAGCTTTTTGTAATTGGCGGAATGTGCGCACCTCTGCTTCGCTCAGTTTCGGCAGCGCCGCTACCCTGCGCATGACGGCATCGAGCTCGGCTTCTTGGTTCATTTGCATCAGCGTGCTGCCGTAGGCAAGCAACAATTCGGCGCTCGGCTTCGGGCTCTCCTGTACCGCCTGTCGCATCATCGCCAAGCCGTGCTCGGCGTCGCCGAGGCGGATATACAGCGCCGCGACTGTGCCAAGATATTCAGGCTCTTTGCCAGCGGCAGCTTCGATCGCCAACAGAATTTTGTTCACTTCGGCGCTGTTGCCGCGGGCGCTCAACAATTCCAAGCGATCCAGCTGTACGTGTATCCACAAGCGCTTCTGCAAGGCCAATAATTCGCCCTTACGCGCAGCGACCGGCACGCGCTCCAGCGTCATCAAACCTTCCCACCACAATTGCTGCATTTGACTGAGCAAGGCACTGACATACAGGGCTTCGGGATCCGGTTTGGCAACATTGGTGAGGGCATCGAGCAAGGCTTGTGCCTGCGCAGGCATATTTCTCTGCAAGTAGATTTTGGCCAGAGACATACGCAACCAAGCATCTTCCGGTTTGACCAAAATCGCATCTTCAAGCGCAGCTTGGGCGCCGTTGAGATCACCGGCAGCCAACAAGCGTTTCGCCGTGGCAGAAAATTCTTCGGCTTTCAAATTAGCCAAAATGGCGAAATGGCGCGGCAACATCGATGGGCTCAGCGCTTCCAAATCTTTCAAACGCTTTTGTAATACATACACGCCGATCAAGCCATCGAGCGCACGCATATTAGTTTTGTCTTCGTTGTAGACCTGTTTGAAATTTGCTTCGGCACCGGCCATATCATTTTCAGCCTGCAAGGCGTCGGCCAATTGCAAAATCCCGGACGGCTCTTTGCCATTGAGGGCTATCGCTTTGCGCAGCAAGGCGATACCTTTAGCGCTGTCGGCATCTTCGAAGGCGCTGCGCGCCTCTTCGATGATGGCCCAGTAATTGGCGCTGTCATACGCTTGGTGCCAGTTGGCTTGGCCCTTGGCACCACCGAGACGTGTGGCTTGCAGCAAATATTTTCGCGCCGCGATGAATTCTTCTTGGCGCATTTTTACTAAGCCCATGCCGCCATGACCAACCGGATCTTTAGGATGGCGTTTGATGAGGGTTTGAAATTCTTTTTCCGCCAAAGCCAAATCATTGGCATCGAGCGCCTTAAAGCCGGCCGAGGAAATATTGACCTCCGGCGCTTTGCTACGCTCCGGCTTATTGCCGGTGCGGCGACTTTCGAGCGCCGTTTCTTTGCTCTGCCGTGCCAATGCCGCGAGTTTGTCGGCGATGGCTTGGTCGCCCGGATGACGCTCCAAGTAAGCACGGAAAAATTTACTGTTGCCCGCTTCCAAACCCATCCAGCTCAACGCCTGACGCCAGGCGGCAGTGGCAGCCGTGGCCACTTCAGGCTTGCTGCTTAAACTTTCCAACAAACCAAGGCTGCTGACTCGGCTGACTTGGCGATAACTGAGTACTTGGGCATAGGCCAGCGCATAGCGCAGGTTGGCCGGGGTGTCTTTACTGAGTTTTTCCAAGCCGCGCTGGGCTTCGTCATAGCCACTCTTGGTACCAGCCAGTACTTGATAATATTCGAGCGCCGCATCGCCCTTGAGGCGACTCGGATCGCCGAGCAAACGGAAACTGTCGGCTGCCGCCTCGCTGTCGCCTTGGCGCGCCAAGCGTCGCGCATCATCGAGCTGACGGCCGGCGCTGACCGGTCCGCGCCGCAGCGCCTCTTCCACCAAGCGCTGTTGAGAGGCACTGGCATTGAGACTGCGTAATTTGGCCAGGCAGATTTTGGCTTGCTCGGGATTGCCGCTGCGCGCAGCTTGCATACCGACGGCAACCAATGCCTGAAGATTGTCGGGATCGACCTTGAGCAACTTGGCCCAGGCATCGGCGGCATGGTCATCGCGTCCGCGCTGCTCCCAAAATTGTGCTTGTTCCAGCAATTGCTGTTGCAGGGTTGAGGTGGCGAAGGCGCTTGTGCCTTCCATCGATATTGCCAAAAACGCCAGCGCTATCGCTTTTCGTTTGAAAACCATGCATTTCACCCTGTTGATTAAGCAAATACTGCGATGAGCAGGCGCAGCAGCGCGGCGCTCTATTGCTTCAATTCTACTACGCGACCGCCTCGCGACGGCCGCATAAACGTGTCATTTATTCGACATCTTGCCCGGCCTGCAAACGCTGGGCTGCTTTTTTACGCAAAAAGCGGAACAACATCGTCGCGGCAATCAGCGAAGCGAGCAGCAGGAAGATGATCAGCAACACAGGTTGTGTCGACAAAGTCCACTTCACCCAGGTCCATAATGGCAAGCTGCCGACATAGTAGGTATCGCCGATCAAGACATGCTCGATGTGATCGCCTTTGACCAGCACCAAATCACCCTGAAACTTGCTGCGTAAATCAGGCTGGGTCAAGGCATCGGTCAAATCGCGTAAATGTTCTGCCGCACCGGCAGTAAGCACCACGACACTATGTTCACTCGACAAGGGTGAAGCAAACTGCATCATCGCACCGAAGCCATTGCCGGTCTTGGCCAACATCTCACCGGAGCGGCGTTCGACGTCGTCGATATCCTTACCATTCCAACGTGCCAAGTAGCGCATGAATCCGCGTGGCAATTGCAGATGATTGCCCGTCTCATCCATGCTCAGCGGCATATAGCTGGCCCATTGCTTGAGCAGGGCTTGATTGCCATTGGTGGCGATGATGATCAAATCCTGGTCGCTGTGTTTCTCGACATCGCTGCCACGTATCACCGTGTTGTTGGTTACCGGATAAGCGGTCGACTCACCCATGCGCCCCATGAGATTAAGGTAGGTTTCGATTTCTTGATTGCTGGCGCGATCAGGCATGACGATGGCGGTACCGGAGAGATCGGCGTATTTGGTGAACGGAAAGCCGGCGTTGGCAACATAGGCCAAATTCGGATAGGCAGCGTAATGCGGCATGTTGGAAAAATCGATGGTGGAATCGGAATCGATGGCCGAGCGTACATTATCGAGATACACATCTTTACAGGCACCCTGTTTCGGGTAATCGTAAAAGAAATGGAATTGCAATTGATTTTCCGCGCCGATGCGGAAGATTGGCAATTGCACTTCTTCTTGGGCAAAACGATGACCATCCTTGAAGAATAACATCACCGATTCTTTGATCTTGCCTTTTTCAATTTCTGCGCCCGATAAAGACAAAGCCCGCACGAAACCATCATTGATACCGATGTTGAGGGTAGACTTATCGACCGATGGACGCGGCGTGAAACGATAGCGTAAATCGATAGGCACGCCATCACGTTGCCAGGTGAACAGATCGGGTGCCACGCGCATATTGATGCGAATTAAATCCGGGGTCAGACCACTGACTTGCAAGCTTTCCAGCGGCAACAGTTCACCGAGCTTAACCGCACGATTGGTCGGCAGCCAGTTCGGCGCATCATAGGCCAAGCGGGCATGCGGTTCTTTATAGTTATTGATGACGGCGCTAGGGCCGGACAATACGCTCTGACCCAGAGTCAGCGCTTGTGCCGCAATTTTCAATTCATTTTGATCGCGCCCCAAGACCAACAAGAGTTTGGCTTTCGGATTGGCTGGATTGGCGACGACCATCAAGCTCGGACCATTTATGACCGGTAACTGTATCCCGACGGGTGCTTCTTTGCTGGTGGCAAAGACGATCGCATGCGTTTTAGGTAAACCTTCGCTGGCGACCGGAAAACGCGCGCCACGGTAAGCCGCAAGGTGGCCGAACCACGATGCCACCACACCGGCATTACGCAGCATCTCGAGTGAAGCCTGGGCCGGCATAACAAATGGCAATTCTAACAAACGCGCATCGCGCTTATCGAAGAAGGGGCCAGGCAACAAGGCCAGATCATTCGCCAGCTCGATAGGACTGACCGTCAATTCCAAATAGCTGGTATTGCTCAGCTGTGCCCACAGGCTGGAGTGATACGGATCTTCACATTCGCGTGAATAGTGGCCGATGAGTTTAAAACTGAGTTGATTGAAATCGGTAAAAAAGCGTGGATCGATCACCTCGTCGCGGATGATGCCTTTGGCGGTTTCTCTTGGCAGCGGCACCACGCTGATGAGTTCATTATTCACCGACACTTTAAGATGCGACAAATCGGGCAGCAGCGCCGGCGAATACGCCAAGCCGTAGCGGATGCGCGCTGCCGTGATCACTTCATCACTGCGCACGGTAAATGGAAATGAGCGCTCACCCTCAATACCGCGCAATTCGATGTTACTGCCCTGCCCCATTTGTTTGAGGCTGAGTTTATAGATGGTCTGGCCGCTGACCGGGCCAGCGACGGCGGTCGCTACCGTAGTTGCGGCCGTTGCCGCCGTTGCCGCCGTCGCATCGGCGGCCGCGGCCGCGGCCGCTTCGGCTTGGTGACGCTTCGATGCAGCGTAGGCTTGCTCAGGTACGCCCGCCGTCAAGCCGACAGCGATGGCGAGGGCAGCGCCGGTGGCGCGTTTCCACGGCCATTTGATTTTATTTTTTTTCATGATCGTCGTTTCCGTTAATATTTTCTGTTGTTCCGATTGCGTGTCCCAATATTGCTTGAGGCCGGTGCCAAACCGAGTGAATCCTTGAATACTGTGAAAAGCAATTTCTTTCAAACCATTGAGCGGTTGATCGATATTCCGGTTTTCCGACCAATTGAGCCAGACATCGGCGCGCCCTATCGTACAACTGATCAAATCCATTTCTTGTTGGATGCTGAGTTCAAGAAATTGCACGCTGAGAATATTTTGCTTGGCAAAAATCGCTTTGGCGGGGAACAGGCATTCACCACTGGTGCCATACAGTGACACATGCAGTTGTTCATTCTTTTTCATCGCAAACCCATCGGGCACGCGCAGGGACATGCCGCCCATGGAAAAATCTTCGGTCTGGCAAACTACCGAATGGCCATTCTCCAGCCGCAGTGTGGCGTTCAGATAGGCCCGCACGCGATGGGTGCGGCGCACCTGCTTCGATTCCGTCGCCACGGCCAAGGTGGCACCGAGTATGACCAGGTTATAAATGGTCCAGAGCATATTCAAAATCACGGTATCAAGCTCGTAGGTATTCCACCAGATCGCTCGCCCGATGCCGATCAAAAAGCCCAGTACATTCAAGCCCAGCATCACCAGATACGGTTTCGAAATCACCCAGTCGAAATGCTCTTCCTGTACTAAACCACCCTTGGCGGTCACGTTGAAGGTACCAAGCTTGGGATTGACCAGCGCGACCAAGGTCGGGCGAAAAATATACCAAGCCAGCGTGGCTTCATACACTTCGGCCCAGAAGGAATGGCGGTGCGCGCCCTGAATGCGCGAGTTGGTTAAATTGGCATGTAACAAATGCGGCAGCGAATAGGCGGCAATCGACAAGGCCGAAGCTTTAATGATATGCACTTCGAAAAACAGATAGGAAATCGGCGCCAGCAAAAATACCATGCGCGGCAAACCATAGAAAAAATGCAGCATGGCGTTGCTGTAGCAGAGTCGTTGTCCGAAACTCAGTCCCTTGCCGAACAAGGGATTATCGGTACGGAAAATCTGCGCCATCCCACGCGCCCAGCGTATCCTTTGCCCGACGTGGGCAGACAAACTTTCAGTCGCCAAGCCAGCCGCCTGCGGTAAAGACAGATACGCGGTGTTATATCCACGTCGCTGCATTTTAAGCGCAGTATGGGCATCTTCGGTCACCGTTTCGACGGCAATACCGCCGATTTCTTCCAGACAGGAACGACGCAAAATAGCGCAGGAACCGCAGAAAAAAGTGGCATTCCAAAGATCATTGCCATCTTGTATCAAACCATAAAACAACTCGCCTTCATTGGGGACGTCACGGAAGGTTTGCAAATTACGTTCGAACGGATCGGGTGAGAGAAAATGATGGGGTGTCTGCACCATCGCCAACTTCGGGTCGACCAAAAACCAGCCCATCGCATACTGCAAAAACGAACGGGTAGGCATGTGATCACAATCGAAAATGGCGACGAATTCGCCCGAAGTGCGCTTGAGTGCTGCATTGATATTGCCGGCCTTGGCATGTTTATTGTCAGCCCGGGTGTAGCATTCCACACCTAAGCTGGCTGCCAGAACGGCAAACTCAGGACGACGCCCATCGTCGAGAATAATGATATTGAGTTTCTCGCGCGGCCAGTCTATCCCCATGGCCGCCATCACGGTCGGCTTGACCACGCTGATGTCTTCGTTATACGTCGGAATGAACAAGTCGATCACCGGCCAACTGCTGACATCGGCCGGCATCAGTACCGGTTTGCGCTTGAGCGGCCAAGCCGTTTGCACGTAGCCGAGCAACAGTACCAGCCAAGCATAAACCTCGGCCATAATCAGCACCAAGGCGAAAAACAAGTCGAGCAGATTCTCTGTGCCTATGGTGTAATTGATGCGCCAGTAAATGTAGCGGCTCGTCGCGCTGACTGAAAACATCACCATGATGAGCGACACCAAGGTGCCGGTATAGCGTCGTAAATACAGCGCGATACCAAACACGATGGCGGAAAAAAAAGCTTGCAGCGGCAATTCCATAGGAATGCTGATGGCGGTCCAGTACAACAAAGCCGCCACTAACAAGGCCAGCGCGCGCGGCACTCTGCGTTCCCAGCCGGGCCAGTTGACCAGTGCCAGGCCGAGTTCATTGAGCCGTCCGTACAAATAGCGAGAATTGAGAATCGAGCGCATCAGTCCACCAATCCGAAATTTTTCTGTAACCAGATCGACAGTTGTTCAACATCATGGGTGGCCGAACTATGTTTGGCATAGTACGCCACCGGCGACTGACAGGCCAGTGCTTCACTGACCGCTTCATCGCGGTGTATCGTTGCCGACACAAAACGCGCCCCCAAATCACTACGCAACATGCCGACCACATCGCGACAAAGTTGCTTTGACGCATCCATTTGATTCACCACATAGCAATAACCAAAAAAATTGCTGCGTTTACCGGTGTAATACGCCAGCAAGGCTTCGATCGCCGGCACCGTCGAGTACGAAGCGGCATCGGCGCGCAGAACCACCAGCGCGACATTGGCGACATTCAATACTTGCTGTAAATAGAGGCTAGGTCCCGGTGGCGTATCGATCAGCAAGACGGCATTGTCATCAAGCTGCATTGCTGCCAGCCGCGTCGCCAACCAGTCCGGCTGCTGACGTATGCCGGCTTCGAACTGGTCGCGCTGTTTCTCGGTGATCGTCCCATATGGTATGAAATCAACGCCAAAGGCACTTTCATACAACACTTCGCGCCAGGGCCGGCCTTGCGCATCTTGGCCGGCAATCCCGCCCTGCTGGTCGTAAGGCATGCCAAAATGCAAGCGCAAGGCATTTTGAGGATCGAGATCGAGAACGCTGACACGTGCGCCCAAACGCGCCAGCGACGCGGCCAAATTAGCTGTCACGGTGGTCTTGCCGACGCCACCCTTAGGAGAAATGACAGCAACAATCCTCATGACTGGAAGATTTTTTTGAAAAACGATGACACGGCCGGCTCATTTTGCACAGGCAAGTTCGGTTTGGCCAAACGTGCAAACACGCTGGCCAAACTGCCGGCCTTGGCGGTCGGAGCTGTAGCTTGAGCTGTAGCTGTAGCTGCGGCTGGAGCTGGAGCAGGAGCAGGAGCAGAAACAACACTGCGCACGAATGGCTCGGCATGAAGGGCAGCCACAGCGGTCGCTACGCTCGGTAGCGTGCGCAGCACCGGGCACGCGACTGGCTCAGCCAGCGCTACCTGGTCCGCTTCCGGCTCCGGCTCTGGCAGCGCATGCACGCGCACGTCGCGCAGCAAGGGCCAGCGCTGTTTCGCCTGTTCCGTTTCGGCCTGGCGATTAATTTCTTGATAACCAGCCGCCGATTGGCCGAATTTTTGAAAAAGATTTTTTACGTCATCATCCATAATAGTCACTTGCCCTGTTTCTTTGTGTCGCCCAGAGGCGAGATTCAACGACGGGTAAAATACGCGGGTGTCTCATGTTGTTTTTTTAGCTCATAGACGAATAACTGACCGTCTTCCAACACCGCGCCGCGTTGCACCAAATGCAGGCTAGGGTCCATGCCCAAACCTTCAAACCATTGTGCGTAAATTCCTTCGATCAAAGCCGGCGACCATTCCAGTGCGGCTTCACCAAACGCCGCTTTCAGCGGTGAGGCATGGTGAGCGACTTGCAAACTGTCGGCTTCCTCGATCAACTCGACCCAACCCCAATTCAATTGCGCCCACATCACATTCATAGCCGCCGCCAGCGCCGGCAAACTGCTGCCGTCGGTAACCGGCAAGCTCTGTGCCATGGTTCGACCCAAATCATGCATAAACGCACGCAGCTCGGCCGGTTCGGCTTTGCTGGAAAATTGGCTGGCAAAGGCATGCAAGAAAATTCGCCACTGCTGAGAACACTGCTGTATTTCGTAATATCCAAGGTTATTCATGACTGGATTCAGCTTTTCTTTAATGGAAGTTGTTCTTGTTAAGAGAATATTTTTTATATTACGAACTGTTACAACATGTCTACAACTTTACCACTTGGTATCAATGGCCGTCCAGCAATCTGCAGTACTTAAATGTCAACAATCTATAATCAGGAAAAATTTGCTGAAAAAGCTAAGCTTCCTCATAGCTATCACCGCAAATCACGGCATTTTCGGTGAAATACTCTTACTTTACGGCAACTACCGGTGGACGCGAGTGCTCGCACACACACGATTAACGTGCTGCGACAGGTCAATACTGTGGAGTTGGAAGAGAAAAACACTGGAATTATGCGGCACAGCAGTGTGAGCAAAGCGCAAATTTTATTTTGATTTTAATCAAACAAAAATGACGCGATCTACTTCCTTCCCGCATCGGGGAAGGAAGTAGACTTAGGAAAGACGCGGATGCAAGCCCACGGTACGAATCAAAAAATCGGCAATGGCTTGTAAATTGATGGCGGCCGGATCATGACTTTGGTACAGCACGACCGGGCGTTCGTATGCCAGCGCCTCTTCGACTGCGGCACTATCGGGCACAACGAAGGGCAGCATACGCTCACCAAGACGATCGGCCATCAAGGTCAGCACATCTTGTCCCAGCATGCGCGCATTACTTTGATTGAGCAGATAAGCCGAGGCGACGCTGCTGCCACGGTAGCTCGCGATCAAAGCTTCCATTTCCGGCAGCGTCGAATACGAGGCCGCATCGGCCAGCACAACGACGAGCAGAAAATCGGCTGCCTGCATGGCTTGTTTAAGATAAATCGACGGCCCTGGCGGCGTGTCGAGCAAGACGATGGTGTCAGGGGCTAAATTGGCGCTGTGTAATTTATTTCGCAACCAATCATCGCGCTGTTCGAGATCGCGTTCAAAACGTAGCCGGCGCGCCTCACCACCATTACCGTAAGGCACGAAGCTGCCAGCAAACGGGCTGACATGGCTAACGCCGGCCAAGCGTGTGCGGTTACCGGTCAAGGCGCTGATACCTTTGCAATCATTTTGGTCGAGCCCGCCCAAGTGCCATTGCAAGGCATTTTGCGGGTCGAGATCGATCGCCAGCACCGGCTGCGCGCGCGCATGCAAGGCCGCCGCCAGATTAGCGCACACCGTGGTTTTGCCCACCCCACCCTTGGCCGAGACGACGGCGATCACAAACATAGTCGATTCCTCCCATCCAGCGCGCCAAGCATCAGGCCGTACCGCCGACCGTCAAACCTTCAATCCGCAGACTAGGCTGACCGACCCCGACCGGCAGGCTCTGGCCTTCTTTGCCACACACGCCGACACCTGAATCAAGGCGCATGTCATTGCCTATCATGGAAACGTGGTTCAATACCTCGGGGCCATTGCCAATGAGGGTAGCGCCTTTGACCGGATAACTGATCTTGCCGTTTTCTATCATGTAGGCTTCGCTGGCAGAAAATACGAACTTGCCGTTGGTGATATCGACCTGACCGCCGCCAAAGTTGACCGCATACAAGCCGTGTTTGACCGACGCCAAAATTTCTTCCGGGTCTTTATCGCCGGCCAACATATAAGTATTGGTCATGCGCGGCATCGGCAGGTGGGCGAATGATTCGCGCCGGGCATTGCCGGTCACGGCGGTCTTCATCAGACGGGCATTCATCGTATCCTGCATATAGCCTTTGAGTATGCCATCTTCGATCAAGGTATTGTACTGGGTAGGATTACCTTCATCATCGACATTGAGCGAACCGCGGCGGTCTTGCAAGGTACCATCATCGACTACGGTGACGCCCTTGGCGGCGACACGCTCGCCGATGCGACCGGAAAAAGTGCTCGATCCTTTGCGATTGAAATCGCCTTCCAAACCATGACCTATGGCTTCATGCAACAACACGCCAGGCCAACCGGGGCCGAGCACGACCGTCATTACACCAGCCGGTGCCGGGCGGGCATCGAGATTGACCAAGGCCGATTTGACGGCTTCATCAGCAAATTTTTCCAGCAAGACATCGGAAAAGTAACTGTAATCATAGCGGCCACCGCCGCCACTCGAGCCCATTTCACGGCGACCATTCTGTTCGGCGATGACGGTCAGCGAAATCCGCACTAAAGGCCGCACATCCGCAGCAATGACGCCATCGCTGCGTGCCACCAAAATCACATCGTATTCGCCGGCCAGACCAGCCATGACTTGAACGATGCGCGGATCTTTGGCGCGAGCGATTTTTTCCAATTTTTCCAGTAAATTGACTTTTTCAGTGGCATCTAATGAAAGCAAGGGATCTTCGCGCAGATACAGATCGCGTCCGTGCACATCTTGCAGACTGCTGGCGACCTTGATTTTGCCATTGCCGCTGCGACCGATGGTGCGGGTAGCGCGGGCGGCTTCGGACAAGGCGCGCTCGGAAATTTCATCAGAATAAGAGAAGGCCGTTTTATCACCGGAAATGGCGCGCACGCCCACCCCTTGGTCGATGGAAAAGCTGCCGGTCTTGACGATGCCCTCTTCCAAGCTCCAGCTCTCGCTGCGGGTGAATTGGAAATACAGGTCGGCATAATCGACCTTATGCGTAAACATCGAACCGAGCACTTTGGACAGAGCTGTTTCATCCAAACCAAAGGGTGTCAATAAAATCTCGCGCGCAATGGCGAGGTGGTTCACAGCGGATTGAACTGTCGTCATGGATATTCACCGATACGAAAAACTGAAAAAAAATTTATAATGCGCCCAACGTATGGGGCATCTGCAATTAGGACATTGTATACAAAGCTGTCGGCACGCACCGTCGATCTCACAAACGACGATGTTGCCAAGCCGGCAGACTGGCCCTGACTTGGGCCAACACGGCCTCATCCAACACGCCGCCGACTACCCCTTCTCCTTCGTCGAGACAAGCCAGCACCTTGCCCCAAGGATCAATCAGCATGCTGTGCCCCCAAGTACGACGACCATTCAGATGCAGTCCACCTTGGCCACAAGCAAGCACATAGCATTGGTTTTCGATTGCGCGCGCACGCAACAATATCTCCCAATGGGCCGCCCCGGTGGTATGGGTAAACGCGGCCGGCACGAGCAGTAAACGGCAGTCGCCCAAGGCCCGATACAATTCGGGGAAACGTAGATCATAACAGATCGACAAACCGACTCGGCCCGCTTCGGTCTCAAAGCTGGCTACCTCATTGCCGGCAACGATAGTGCGGGCCTCTTGGTAAGATTCGCTGTCATTCTGAAAGCCGAACAAATGCATCTTGTCATAACGCGCGCAGCGCTGGCCGTCCGGTGCGTAGACCAGTGTGCTGTTGAGTACCTTGTCAACGGTACCAGACTGCAGCGCAATACTGCCGCCGACCAGCCATAATTTGAGCTCGCCTGCCAGCGCGGCCATAAAACCTTGTAAGGGGCCATGGCCATCGACCTCGGCAATCGCACATTTATCGGTTTCATGCAACCCTAACAGGGCCCAATACTCGGGCAACAAGACCAAGCGCGCGCCCTCAGCAGCAGCTTGACGGATCAAGCGCTCGGCCGTGGCCAGATTCTGTGCCGGATCGGGGCTGGAAACCATTTGAATCGCAGCTAATTTCATCATTCTGTCTTTCCTTTCAACAAATCCGGCGTCGGCGTCGGGGCCATCAGCGATTTCAGATCCTGATGGTCGATTTTTTTGACAATGGCATCATTCCACGGTCCGCTGATCATATATTCAAACGTGAAAGCCCGTGCCAAGGGTTCGCGCAAAAACAATTGCGCTAAAAATGTTCCCAGGCCGATCACCGGATTCACCGCCAAACCATACACCACCGAAGCGGCACCGGCATTAATGACCGGAATCACTACCACATGCAATTGCTGGGTTTCGCGCGCCATATCGGCACTACCACTGATGACGACCGTCGCGTTCACACCGCGCATCTTGAAGTTATCGGTCACGGCCACGCCTTGCTCGATGCGGGCGGTTCCGGTGAGGGCATCAAAGCCGAAGCCTTCGGAAAACACATCACGGAAATCGAGGCTCAAGCGACGCGGCAAAGATTGCATGCTCAATACGCCTAATAATTTCGCCGCACCGGGATCGACTTTCAAAAACTGGCCGCTGGCTAAGTCCAACTGCACCTGACCACGCATGCTGGCAATATCGATCGCGTAAGGCAAACCGCTCCAACTGACATCGCCTTGCAAGCGGCCACGGCCGCCTTTGATCACATTGGCAAAGCCCAGACGATTGAGCAGTTGCCCACTATTGGCCACCTCGAGCACGTAATCGAGCTCGGTGCTGCCAGCCCCGGCGCGTTTGCTCCACTTACCACTGGCCTTGAGTTCCGCATCAGGATTTTTCAAGATCACTTTCGCCAATTGCCATTCGCTCACTCCGGCAACGGTTTGGTTACTGGCCAAGAGCTCAAGCTTGCCTAATTTCTTATCAAACAATTCAAAATCATCGACAATGATATCCAAGGCAGGCAGCTGCGTTGCAGCACTACTACCCAGCATCAAATCACTGACATCAGACGCGGCGGAAGCGGGAATATTGAGTCGACTCAGACGCGCCGTGACCGTACCGGCACGCTGAGAGCTATTCCCATCGCTCCAACTCAGCTGGCCCGATACTTGATTTGAATCAACATTCGCCTGCCACACATTTTTTTGATGCGATAAGCCGACCGTCGCCTGATCAAGTTGCTTGCCGAATAAATGCAATTGCGCCGTCTTTAATGTCAGTGAGCTGACATCGAGATACGGCGCGATATCGACACTGCCGCGACTGTCACTGCCGTTCGCCACAGCAGTGCTCAAGAGCGTGCGCCATTCATCAACATTGAGCAGCGGAGTTTGAATATTCGCCACTATGCCAGTACGAAACTCCGGTGCGGCCACGCCGACACCAATACTGCCGCCGAGAATTTTCCAATTGGCCGTCTTCTCGCTGTCGCGCTGACGTTGATATCTTGCATGCAAGAGGTTACCCAAATGAATCGACCAATCATCCTGCAGTAGATTACCGTTAACTGGAGACAACAGTTCTATATGCAAGGGCACGATGCTGCTGGCAGATTTGCGCAAGGGAGAAGGAAAATTCAATGTCAGCCCTTGCAAGGCGGAATCAATCACAATTTCCGACGTTTGTTTTTTGACATTAACAGTAGTCACATACCGTGTCGCACCGCTGATTTTATCAGCCAAAGGTGCACGCACCGAAGCCGGCAGAAATTGCAGCAAACCTTCGGCGCTGGCGCTGCCGTCAAGCCGCACGCGGATACTCTCATCTTTTTGAGAACCACCACTGACTTGCAGCGCGCCACCGAGCGCATAGCCCTTAAGCGCACCGAGATTGACCCCACGTTCGTTGAATTCTATCTTACCATTGGCAGCCGTGACTTGCGGCAAACCCGGCTGTAATTGCACATCGTTATTGAACAACTGCAGTTGTCCCTGCACTTTGGCATCAATCAAATGGCGCAGTGGCAATTGCAATTTCAAGTGCAAAGCGGCCGCGCCAGCGCTCTTGGTTTCGCTTAAAAAGTGACTGAGCCAAGCATCAACCGGGCTGGCACCGACATAATTAAGCATATTTTGCAAACTGCTGCTGACTTGACCATCAATCGCCAATACCGCATTGGTACTCAGTAAATCCGGAATCACCGCACTCACCTTGTGCAAATCCGCGCTCAGCGTACTGGCGCTGTTGCCATCGATTTCCATGCGGGCGCGGTCAAATGCAAAATTCCCTTGTATCGCCTCAATCACCGGCCACAACGGCGCTTTCGCTCCATCCGCCAGTGCGCCAGCAGTAAAATCGAGGCGGCCGCCATGAATATTGCCTTTAACTAAGAACTCCCCCTTGCTACGCGCGCGCGCGTCGTTGGCCGAGAACGGAAAATACGCCAAGTCGCCGCGCAAGCGCAACTTCACCTCGTCGGCACGGCCATCGAGAATCGCTTTGGTCAGCCAATGCCGTAAGTCAGGTTCGGCGGCAGTGGGAATGAAGCGATCAAGCTGCTTGAGATCAAATCCATTGACCTGTGCATGCACATCGACCATGCCGGGCTCGCTCTGGCCGCGCGGTCCCAGCATGAAGCGGTGGCTGCCGCTCAGACTGGCATGCATGCCATCTTGCTGCAGATCGAGTTTTGCCACCTGAAATAATAATTGATCAGCACCAATAAATTTCCACTCGGCCTGCATCGTCAAACTCTGCAGCGGTATCGTCGGATCGATGAAGTAACCAGCCGTATTGAATGAGATATCGCGCGCGTCGAGGACAAACTGGCCGCCCTTATCGCTGGCATCAAGATGACCGGACAGATTTTCAAAACCTGGAATCGCCAGCAAAGCGACTTGGGCCGGTTCGCTTGCCGTTTTCGCGCGACTGGCTTGTGCCGCCTGCGCGCGCAGCGATAAATGTTCGAAACCACCCTTGAGGGTATAAGCGGCAATATGCGGATAACTGCCTAGCCAACTGGCACTGAAATTACGCAATTGACCACGCGGCGCGAAATCGCTGAGAACTTGTCGCTGATCAGCCGGCAAGGGCAGATGTCGGGCAAAATTGGCCAGCGTTTGTAAATCGAGGAAGGCCGCTGCGAGTTCGACTCGGTCGGGCTTGCCGTGGCTACCGGGGGTAAATTTTTCCGCCACGCTGGTAGGTGGCAAGACTTCACCATCCCGTGATCGCATGGTCAAATGTTGAATGGCAAACGCATGTCCGGCCGGGCCGAACACGGCCGGCAAGAGCTGCTTGGCCAAGCCGGCGGTTTCGCTGGCCACTACCCGTCCACTGATCACGGCCATATCGAGTAAAGGCAGGCTGGCATCGAGCCGGCCGCGCACGTCGGCCAGTTTGAGGTCGGCGGTCAAATCAGCCACGCGGCCGGCATCGAGACGCAGCCAGGCGCGCAGTGCCCCACTGCCACTCTCGATTTGCGCCGGATAATCGAAATAGGCCTTCATAGCCGCCAGATCAACATAGGCCATGTCGGCGTACACTTCGCCGCTCCACGACGAGATATCGCTGACTTTTTTGGCAAAGGCACGGTGGACAAAATCACCACGTAGATCAAGCGGTGCCGCCAGTGCTGCCGGTGGCGTGGCGCGCAGTGAAAACTGATGATGCCGCCAGCGATTCTGCCAGATCAAATTGAGCGCCGTAAAATGCACGGGGGGCGCTTGTAATTGTTGGTCATTCCAACTCAAGTCACCGTCACGTATCACGATTTGCCTCTGAGCAAGCAACCAATCCAAGCCCTGGCCATCACTATTACCATGCAAATCGATGGAAAAGCCGCCAACCGTCAACTTGCCATCGGCGCTACGTTGCATCGCCAAACTCGGCCGCAACAGCTCGATGCGCTCAAAACGCAAATCCAGCGCTGCCAGTGACCACCACGACAAGGTCGTGCGTACCTCCGGCAGTGCCAGCGCCGGCTTACCCTGCAGATCATGCAATACGAGCTCTTGCAACACCAGTTGCGGATTGAGACCTTGCCACGAAGCACGCAATGCTCCCATCTGTACCTCGCGTCCTATGGCATGGCTGATCAATTGTTCCACTTCGGTTTTGTAATCAGCCACATGAGGCAGCAACAGATAGCGTAAGCCGAGTAACACTATGCAAAAAAGAAAATACAGTATCAGCAAGCTGCGTAACAAGCAGCGCACACTGTGTGCGCACACGCGCGACACACACCGCAACCGGACCAGCAAACGACGGCCGAAGCCAGCGCGCAGCGGCGCAGCGGGAAGTTCTGTCATCATTGCGGGTGTTGACTGCCGTAGGCAGTATAGGTGAGCAAGTTCACCAAAAAATCCGCTGTCGTCAAGTTACAATCCTGTATTCAATTTACACATTAAGGTTACGACATCACTAAGGCGGCGCAATCGCTTAGAATGGAAGCACGGCCAGTCCATGACCGTCTTTTGCCACTCACTTCGTACCGACTATGATGCCTACCCTGCCCGCCTCGTCCGCTGCGTTGACCACGCCCAGTATCCTGATGGCGTCGAATTTTCTGCAGCGCTGGCTACAAGCCGCACCAGATCGGGCGGCAAGTTTAGCCGAATACTCCAGATTATCCTTGAGCCCGACTATTTTTGCTCAGATTTTACAAAAAGATATATCCCAGGGCGCCACACTCAACCAGGCTATGCGCCGTTTGCGCAATCTGCTGGTGTGCTGTCTGATACGGCGTGATCTCGAAGGCGCGGCGGATTTACGTGAGGTAATGATAACAATCAGCGACTTCGCTGATTTTGTAGTCAGCCAGCATCTCGCTGCCCTCAGCAGTGAAATGCAAAGCTTACACGGTAAGCCTGTCGGTGCCGACAGCGGCAAAGAACAGCAACTGATCGTGCTGGGCATGGGCAAGCTCGGTGGCCGCGAATTGAATGTCTCCTCCGATATCGATCTGATTTTTTGCTATGCCGAAGACGGCGATACCGCTGCTGGCGAGGGACAGCGCGGCTTATCGAACCATGAGTACTTCAACCGCCTCGGTAAAAAACTGATCGCCGCGATTTCCGAAGTGACGGCCGACGGTTTCAGCTTTCGGGTCGATATGGCGCTGCGTCCCAATGGTGGCTCCGGTCCGCTGGTAGCGAGCTTCGGCATGGTCGAGGAATATTTTTTGATACAGGGACGCGAATGGGAACGTTACGCTTGGGTCAAAGCGCGTGCCTTGACCGGGTCAGCCGACGACATCGCCGCGCTGGAAAAAATCATCGTCCCGTTTGTGTATCGCCGCTACCTCGACTACGGTGCCATCGATTCCTTGCGTGCCATGCACGGACAAATCCGCGCCGAAGTGGTGCGTCAAGAAACCCGTCATCCGGAACGCAGCAATAATGTCAAACTCGGCCGTGGCGGCATTCGTGAAGTCGAATTTCTGGCCCAAGTATTTCAACTCATACGCGGCGGCCGCGATCTCAGCCTGCGCGACCGCGCCACCTGCGCCACCTTGCACACCTTGGCTGACAAAGGCACCCTCGACAGCGACATGGTGCAGCAACTATTACAATCCTACACCTTTCTGCGCAATCTCGAACACCGCTTGCAATACCTCAACGATGCGCAAACCCATACCTTCCCAGTCGCACCTGGCGATCAACAACAAATTGCCGTCATGATGGGCTGTGCCGATGTCGCGCAATTGTTGGCACAATTACAGCCGCATCGCGCCTTGGTCGCCGAACAATTCGACGCGATTTTCGGCGCTAAGGCCAGCAACGAAGCAGAAAGCGAACAAATCGTACTGGCCGCCAATCTGTCAACACCCGAGCAACAAGAGATTCTGAGCACCCAATTGGCAGCGGCCGGCTTTATCGACTCGCTCGGCGCGGCACGGCGGCTGATCGCGACTTGGCAATCGGCAAGAATGCAAGCGCTGTCCGAAGCCAGCCGCAACAAACTGCTGGCCTTACTCAACCAAGCCATCCACCTGGTCGGTCTGCAACAAGACAATCAATTATCCTGCTGGCACCGCCTGCTCGACTTCATGGAAGCGATCGCCCGCCGTTCCGCCTATCTGGCCTTGCTGACCGAATACCCGCACGCGCTCGCGCGCGTGGTACGCATGATGGGCGCGAGCGACTGGGCCGCCGGCTTTTTGATCCGCCATCCGATTTTGCTCGATGAGTTGCTCGACCAATCAGCCTTGCATCAACGACCAGACTGGCATGCCTTTGAGATCGAATTACAGAGCCAATTGCAGCAGCAGGCCGGCGACACCGAGCGGCAAATGGAAACTCTGCGCGAACTGCATCATGCCCAGCAATTCCGTTTGCTGGCACAAGATTTGGAAGGCCAGATCAGCGTCGAACATCTGGCCGACGACTTGTCACAACTGGCCGACATCATCGTCGCTGCCACCCTGCAAGCAGCTTGGGAAACCATCGCCAGCCGCCATCTGCCGGTGCCACGCTTCGCCGTCATCGCCTATGGCAAACTGGGCGGTAAAGAACTCAGTTACGCCTCCGATCTCGATGTGATTTTCCTCTACCAAGACGAGGATGCCGAGGCACCGGCCAATTATGCCAAGTTGGCGCAACGTTTCATCACTTGGATGACTTGCCATACCCCAGCCGGCATCCTGTTTGACATCGACATCGCGCTGCGCCCCGATGGTGCCAGCGGCTTACTGGTATCGTCCTTAGCCTCATTCGCGCGCTATCAAGAACAATCGGCCTGGCTATGGGAACATCAGGCGTTGACGCGCGCGCGCTGGTGTGCCGGCGACGCCACCATCGGACTAGCCTTCGAACAGATGCGCCATCAACTGCTGTGTCGCGTGCGTGAGCCACAGCAATTGGCGCAGGAAGTGATCAAAATGCGCCAAAAAATGCGCGACGCCAACCCCGCGCAAGACCACTATTTCGATCTCAAACACGCTGCCGGCGGCATGATCGATATCGAATTCATGGTGCAATATCTGCTGCTCAAACATGCCCACGACTATCCACAGTTAAGCGCCAATGTCGGCAACATCGCCCTCTTGCAACGTTGCGGCGAGCTCGGCTTGATACCGCTGCAAGCGGCGCAAGACTGCGCAACAGCCTACCGGCTATTACGCCGGCTGCAACACAGCAGCCGCCTGCAAGGCCAAGACCGCGCCCGCGTCGCGCCGGAAAAAGTGACTGCCGCAGTGACCGCCAGTCAGCAGTTGTGGTTCACGCTATTTGGGGAAAACAAGCGGGCAGACGCTTAGGGAAGCGCGATGTTGAAAGACGTTTTGAGAAATGCTATTCAACAACTTAATGGATCGTCGCAAGCGACGATGGAAAAGACTCTGGAAGGGGTAGGCAGCCCCTCCCATCGCGTCGCTCCTTCGTCGCTCACCTGCCAAAAGAGGCTGTCGCAAAAGGGTATTGAGTCGGTATCATTACCCTAACTGGTGGCCACGTCATTCCTGCGCGCTTTTGGCAGGAACCCAGCGGCGTTCGTGGTTAACTGAAAATGCCAGATATTATATTGTTTTCAGCGCTGAAAACGACACTAGGTTCCCGCCAAAAGCATGCGGGAATGACGCGGTATGCGGTGTTTCAGGTGTAAAAAAGCTTCCATCAGGCTTTTGCGACAGCCTCTTAACCTGAAGGCTATTGCTTACGCAGGGCGATATTCTCCATCAGGGTCTGTTGACGTTGTAACGGCACCCTCGGGTGCCGTTACTGGAAACTGCTCGTACACTGCGTAGTTTCAGAATTTCGGTTTGGCAGTTTCCAGCCACTTCTTGATGCGGCCGGCATCGGCCAAGCGTGAATACTTGCCCTTGGAATCGAGAAACACCATGACGATTGCACGGCCTTCTATCATCGCTTGCATCACCAAACAACGCCCGGCTTCGTTGATGAAGCCGGTTTTTTGTAAACCGATTTCCCATTCCGGATTCATCACCAGCTTGTTCGACGAACCATACTCGAGCGAGCGTCCGCCCGGATTGACGATGTATTTAGAATCGGTGGAATACTCGCGAATGAGTGGAAACTGGTAAGCGGCATTGACCAGCTTGACCAAGTCTTTGGCACTGGCGCGATTCTGACTCGAGAGTCCATTGGAATCGACATAATGCGCTTCGGTCATGCCGAGTTGTTTGGCCTTGGCATTCATGGCCGCGACAAAGGCTGGGCGCCCGCCCGGATAACTTCGTCCCAGCGCCGAGGCGGCACGGTTTTCCGAACTCATCAAGGCGATGTGCAGCATATCCGCGCGCGACAGTTTGGCACCAATTTTCAAACGTGAACCAGTCCCTTTTTCACGATCGATATCGTCCTCGGTGACTTCGATTTCTTCCACCATATCTTGCTTGGCTTCCATCACTACCAAACTGGTCATGAGTTTGGTGATCGAGGCGATCGGCAGCGAGACATCAGGATTTTTTTCAAACAATACCTTGGAACTGGCTTGATCGACCACATACGCGACATTCGACTGTAAGGCCAGCGCATCATGAGTATGATTGAGGCCAGCGCTGTCGCCCACGGTTGGTACCGCCAGCGCCGCAGCCGCGAGCGGTGCCGCACGGCGCAACAGTACTTTGTGCTTGTGTTTGCTTTTGCTCACTACGGCATGCCGTAACGGCTTTGCAGCAACGGTTTTTACCCCCTTCTTGTGCACGAGCGGCTTCTTACGCGACTCGGCAGCTTGCACAGGAAGTAACATCGCAGGCATACAGGCGATCAGTGAGAGAACAAAAAGGTGACGGGCAAATCTCACTATCGACAACTCCTGAAATAGGGGGAAAACAAATTAACATGAAGTGTAGCAAAAATCGGAAAAATCGCAAGAAAATTAACCACTTAGCTGCATTTATTCAAGCATTGTCTCACTCAATGAAGCGGACAAAATCATCGACGCTGGCCCGTTCCGTCTGCAAACTGTTTTCAATTTTTGTGACATCGGCATAGCCAAGCGACATGCCGCACACCAGCATTTCATGCTCAGGCAAGACCAATTGTTCGGCGATGATGCGGTGATATTGGGTAAATGCTGCTTGCGGACAAGTATCGAGTCCTCTAGCCTTGGCGGCAAGCATAATGTTTTGTAAAAACATGCCGTAGTCCAACCACGAGCCCTGCTCCATGACACGGTCTATGGTAAAAATCAAGCCGACCGGGGCATCAAAAAATGCATAATTACGGCCATGCTGGGCATGCATGCCTTGCTTATTCTCGCGCCCTAGCCCGAGCAAGGCGTATAAATCCCAGCCTACCTTACGGCGGCGTTCCAAATACGGTGTCTTCCAGCTTTGTGGGTAGTAATGGTATTGCTCAGTGTGGGAGGCGGCCACTTCGGCCTGCTGATGCGCCGCCAAGATCGCCGCCGACAAGCTGCTCAGGCGCTCCCCCTGCAGCACGTACACTTTCCATGGCTGGGTATTGCTGCCCGACGGGGCACGCGCAGCCACCTCAAGCAAGCGCCGAATATCCTCATTCGCCACCGGCGTGGGTAAAAATGCGCGCAGAGAGCGACGCGCCAAAATCACTTCATCAACACATTGCTGAACCGGAGAGACAATCATAAGCAAACGCTTTCAAAAAAAACAATTTGCACAGCGAGGCTGCACCAAGACTAAATTGTACAGGAGCAATCCCTCTCTACGGTACAGAATGCGGCCGCTCAAGCGTTTCTAACAGGGTACGAACTGCAGCCGGAAGCGCCACCGCTTTGTTACTGGTCCGATCAACATACACATGCACGAAATGCCCGGCAGCGGCAGGAACGAGGGCATCGTTAGGGAATATGGCTAATTCATAACGCACACTGCTGTTTCCTATGCGCGCTACGCGCAAACCGATATGCAAGAGATCGGGAAAGGAAATCGAACTGAAATACGCGCAGCCGCTGTCGACCACGAAACCGACTATCTGATCGGTATGGATGTCGAGCACACTGTGCTGTATCAGCAAGCTGTTAACCGTCGTATCAAAATAACTGTAGTACTGGACATTATTGACATGGCCATATTGATCGTTATCGATCCAACGAGTCGGCAGCTCAAGAAAATGAGGAAAATCCTGACGCTTAGCTTGGCGCATAATACTCACAAAAAATTGGCAAAAAAATTCGAAGGAACTTGGGTGGCTACCAATTGTACTGCAGTGCCCAGCGGCGGTCGAGGCAGACTGCCTATCCCCGCCTCGTTGGCTTCTTGCCAGCGCTGATCTGCGCTATGATGCAGCCGCTGTCGGCAAGGCTGCCAGCGCGCACATATTGCCAATTTATAATTTTTCCAGATATTGCTGATGAATACACATAACAACACACTGAGCGATCTCACCCTCACCCGGGCACAGCTCGAAGACTTGTGCGCACACGGCGGCGCGCTGCGTTTCGAGAACTGTGATTTCCAAGGCAGTGATTTAGCCCGACTCGATTTGCAAGACTGCCAATTTATCCGCTGCCAATTGGCCGATGTGTCACTGCATGGTGCGCGCCTGGCCCGCAGCGTCTGGCAAAGTTGCCGCGTCGGTCGCGCCGACTTCGGTGCAGCTGACCTGCTCGAAGCGCAATTTCACTCCTGCGATCTGAATAACAGCAGATGGTGCCGTAGCAAGCTCGGCGCGGCCAAGTTTCAAGACTGTAAGCTGACTGGGGCCGTATTTGAAGACGTGGCGCAACTCGGTCTGGAATTCAGCAACACCTTGCTGATCGGCACCTCGATGCGGCGCATGTCGTTCCGTAAGGCAAAATTGGTCGGACTCGACTTTTCCGAAGCCGATTTGTGCGCCTGTGATTTTCGTGATGCCGTATTTGAAGGCGGCAGCCTGCGCGATGCCGTGCTGACCGATGCCCGCTTCGAAGGGGCCGACTTACGCGAAGCCGACTTAGGCGGCCTCAAGCTGACCGCAGCCAAATATTTCAAAGGTGCGACGATTTCCTCGCGTCAAGCCGCCATGCTGGCACGTGAACTCGGCCTCTTGGTGGCATGAACTGAGCGCAAGAATTCATCTCGTGGTCATATTCGCTTGCCATAATCAAAAATTGGCACCTTGCTACACAGAATAACGCATGCTTGCTCGGCAGCGTTCTGCTGCATTGCGCAAAAGCATCTTGACTTTGGGCAGTTTAATATTAGAATGAAAACTATTGCAGCGCACCATACGCCGTTTTGAGGCTGATCTCAACGATCAGCGTCATCGTGGCACTTCTTGTTTGTCTTAATCGCGTTTTCTCAGGAGATCACCATGTTTTCCGTTCCAGAACAATTTTCCGCAGCAAGCAAAGCCAATATAGATGCCCAAATCGCCCTATTTTCCAGCCTCAGCGGGAAAATCTTTGAAGGTGTGGAAAAAATTGTCGAATTGAATGTCAATCTCGTCAAACATTCCTTCGAAGAATCGGCCGCCAGCACGAAGCAATTGCTGGCCGCTAAAGATCCGCAAGAATTTTTTTCGCTCAGCACCGCCCAAAGCCAACCCGGTGCGGAAAAGCTGTTGAGCTACGGTCGTCAGCTAGCCGCCATTGCGACTGACACCCAGACAGAATTTAAACTTGCTGCTGAAACCCAACTGACTGAACATCATCGCAAGATTCGCTCCTTATTTGATGATGTATCAAAAAGCGCACCAGCCGGTTCCGAGCAATTCGTATCGTTTTTCAAGACTGCGATCGACCAAGCCAACGCCGGTTACGAGCAATTGAATCTATCGACCAAGCAAGCGGTCGCGGCGATCGAAGCCAATCTCAACAATACGGTGGCACAAATTTCTCAAGTCACTGAGAAAGCCGCGCCGCGCGCGACAAAAAAATAAAGCCGAAATTGCACTGAAAAAAACCCCGCAGTACTCGCGTACTGCGGGGTTTTTAACGTGCCGTGAGCAATTACGCTTCGCCCAAATACGCGGCCTGCACCTTAGGATCGTCGAGCATATCCTTGGCCAAACCACTCATGGTGATCAGACCGGAATCCATCACATAAGCGCGATGCGCCGCTTGCAAAGCCAATTTGGCATTTTGCTCGACCAGCAAAATCGTCACGCCCTGCGCAGAAACATTGCGCACGACCTCGAAGATTTTTTCCACCATGATAGGCGACAAGCCCATCGATGGTTCATCGAGCAACAGCAAGTTAGGATGACTCATGAGCGCACGCGCCATAGCCAACATTTGCTGCTCACCACCCGACAAAGTACCGGCCAATTGCGCAGCACGCTCTTTCAGACGCGGAAACACGGCAAACCACTTGTCGATATCGTCGTTAATACCGGCTTTATCGTTACGCGTGTACGCGCCCATCATCAGATTTTCCTGAATCGTCATGCGCGTAAACACGCCGCGACCTTCCGGCACCATGGCCAGACGGTCGGACACGAGTTCAAACGAATTTTTGCCGCGGATCGACTGCCCCAGATAGCTGATTTCACCCTCAACTTTGCAACTAGGCAAAGTGCCGGTAATCGCCTTGAGGGTGGTCGTTTTACCGGCACCATTGGCACCGATCAGCGTGATCAACTCACCTTTATTGACTTCAAGCTCGATCCCTTTGACCGCTTTGATGCCGCCGTATGCAACCTTAAGGTTGCTTACCTTCAATACATTCTCAGCCATCAGTGGGCCCCTCCCAAATATGCTTCAATCACGGCCGGATTTTTTTGTATATCCGATGGTATGCCTTCGGCAATCGGCTTACCGTACTCAAGCACAGTAATGCGGTCACACAAACCCATCATCAGTTTCACATCGTGCTCAATGAGCAGCACGGTTTTACCTTGGGCCTTGATTTTCACCAGTAATTCGCGCAAGGCCAGTTTTTCGGTGGCATTCATGCCGGCCGCCGGCTCATCGAGCGCCAGTAATTTCGGGTCGGTCGCCAAAGCGCGCGCGATTTCGAGTCGACGCTGATCACCGTAGGACAAAAACTTCGATGTCCGGTCGGCAAACTGGCCGATGCCAACAAAGTCGAGCAATTCCTGGGAACGGGCACGGATCTCAGCTTCTTCCTTACGCGCCGCAGCATGACGGAAAATCGCACCGAACACACCTTGATGGGTGCGAATATGGCGTCCGACCATGACATTTTCCAACGCCGTCATTTCGCCGAACAGGCGGATATTCTGAAACGTACGGGCAATCCCGGCTTTCGCCACCTCATGCGGTGCCGATGGCGAATATGGCTTGCCATCGAGTTCAAAGGTGCCGGTATCGGGTTGATACAGACCAGTGATTACGTTGAAGAAAGTGGTTTTACCGGCACCATTCGGACCGATCAAGCCGTAAATCTGGCCGGCCTTGATATTAATCCCGACATTCGAAAGTGCTTGCAGACCACCGAAACGCTTGTTAGCGCCTTCGATTTTCAATATTGTTTGTTCAGTCATCTCAATTTTCCTTAAGCTGCCGCATCGTTGAGTTTGGCCATCCGGTCTTCATGCTTGGGCGCGGGCCACAAACCTGCCGGACGATTCAACATCACGACCACCATCGTCAGACCGTACAACAATTGACGCAGTACTTCGGCTTCAATCCAAATTTTTCCAAACAACATCATCTGCACCGGTTCTACGATGTGACGCAACACTTCCGGCAATGCTGCCAGCAGAATCGCACCAAGGATCACGCCAGGAATATGACCGATACCGCCCAAGACCACCATCGCCAGAATCACGATCGATTCCATCAGCGAGAACGATTCAGGTGAAACGAAGCCCTGAAACGAAGCGAACATGGCACCAGAGACGCCACCGAAAGAAGCACCCATGGAAAAGGCCAGCAATTTGATATTGCGGGTATTGAGACCCATCGCTTTAGCGGCGATTTCATCTTCCCGTATCGCCACCCAAGCACGGCCCAAACGCGAGTGCTGCAAACGCACCGACACGAAGACGATGAAAATACACAAGGCTAAGAACAAGAAGTAATACGCATTCACCGACGGCATGGTAAACCAGCCGAAATCGACCGTCGCGTTAGTACCGGCTTCACCGCCGAGCGAGACCCCGAACACGCGGATAGGATCAATCATGTTGATACCTTGCGGGCCATTGGTAAAATTAACCGGAGAATTCATGTTATTCATGAAAATACGGATGATTTCACCAAAGCCGAGCGTGACGATGGCCAGATAATCGCCGCGCAACTTCAAAGTTGGCGCGCCGAGCAAAGCGCCGAACAAACCGGCTAAGGCTGCCGACAAAGGCACGATCACCCACACCGACAAATGCAAACCGTTTTTGGTAATTTCCGGACCGCACACAGCGACGAGGAAATGACCAAGCGCAGGGTAATTATCGATGAAAGATTCCAAGATCACCGCAAATTGCTGTGAACCAAGAATCGCCGCCAGATACGCGCCGACGGCATAAAAGGCGATGTAACCAAGATCGAGCAGACCGGCAAAGCCGACCACGATATTGAGACCGAGCGCGAGCATGATATATAGCAAGGCAAAGTCGATGATACGGACCCAGGAATTGCCGAAATTCGCAGCAATGAACGGAAACAACACTAACACGATACCCAGCATGACAAAACTTGTATATGCTTTTTTCGGGTTCGCTTTGACATCAAATATAGTCGACATTGATCTTCTCCTTAAGCACGATCAGCAACACGCTCACCCATGATGCCGGATGGACGCAATGTCAGTACGATAATCAAAACCACGAAAGCAAAAATATCTTGATATTGACTGCCTAAAATACCGCCGGTCAAATCACCGATATAACCGGCCCCGAGACTCTCGATCAGACCGAGCAGAATGCCGCCGACCATCGCGCCGTAAATATTACCGATACCACCGAGTACCGCCGCCGAGAAAGCTTTCAAACCGGGCACGAAGCCCATGGCGAATTGGGCCGAGGAATAATTAGCTGCCCACATCACGCCGGCAATCGCTGCCAGTGCTGCGCCGATGGCGAAGGTGGCCACAATCACGCGGTTAGAATCGACCCCCATGAGTCCGGCGACCCGCGGGTTTTCCGCAGTCGCACGCATGGCACGGCCCATCTTGGTTTTTTCAACCAACAATACCAGCCCGACCATGGCCAAGGTGGCCAAGGCCAACAAGATGATCTGCACTTGGGAAATCACGGCGCCACCGATCTGTACCGGCACGCTCGGCATGACGGTAGGAAACGATACCGGACTGCGGCCCCAGATCATCATGGCGAAGGTTTGCACCAGAATCGACACGCCAATGGCGGTAATCAAAGGTGCCAAACGCGGGGCATTGCGCAGACGGCGGTACGCGACCCGTTCAATGATCAGGTTGACCGCGATACAGACCGGAATAGCGCCAAGAATGGCGATGATCAACATGGCCATACCAGGCAAACCGGGTGCCACAACTTGCAACAGCTTGATGATGCTGAGCCCAGCCATGGCACCCACCATCAAGACGTCGCCATGGGCGAAGTTAATCAGATTGAGCACACCATAGACCATGGTGTAACCGAGCGCGACTAGGGCATACATGCTGCCCAAAACCAAGCCATTAATAATTTGTTGGATAAAGGTATCCATATTTGCATCTCTCTCTATGAACGAATCGAAATTTCAATCCAGGCGTGGTTAAACTAAAGTAACGATAGAGCTGTGTGAACAGCTTAGGCATTTCCATCAGCAAAAATCATTCCTGATAACGAAAACGGCACCCTTGTTGCAGGGTGCCGCTCAAGTTGTAGCTCGCGCTATCCGAACAGGCACGGCATCATATCGAGAGTATCAATATTACGTGAAATACACATAGTTCATTCTCCTCTTCAACTTTTGGTAAAAGTTTTTTTTAATATTTAGGTTTCTTCAGTATGCCTTGAAGTGGGCGCGATTATACCTAGGCATCCCGTACCGTGCGTGGTGAAAATACCACCGACGCCTACGTACTTTCCACAAGACTGCGCGTCCAGCATACACGCTTTACAAATTTGGTTAAACGCAAAATTTGAAAGTGCGGCAATCATAATCACGAATTCACAAAATAAACTATCGAAAAGCAGCTTAAAAACTGATTTAAATCAAATTCAAGCCAGCTCAGGCGGCATTATTTCGCTTCATTCAAGCCCTTAGGCATGGGGAAGGTGACATGTTCCTCCACGCCTTCCAAGTTGCGCACACTGCGTACGCCCAGCTCACGCAGGCGCGCAATCACTTCCTGCACCAAAATTTCCGGGGCCGAAGCACCGGCCGTCACGCCGATACGCTGCACATCTTGCAGCCACGCACTGTCGATCTCCCCAGCATGATCAACCATATACGCTGCCGCACCGATTTTTTCCGCGACTTCACGCAAGCGATTGGAATTCGAGCTGTTCGGACTACCGACCACGATCACCAACTCGACTTGCGGGGCCATGAATTTCACGGCTTCCTGACGATTCGTGGTGGCATAGCAGATATCGCCTTTTTTCGGCTCGGCGATGAGGGGAAATTTTTGCTTCAACGCTTCAATGATGGCCGCCGTATCGTCGACCGACAAGGTGGTTTGCGATACATAGGCGAGCTGGCCAGGATTATTCACCTCCAGCGCGAAGACATCGGCAACGGTTTCGACCAGATACATACCGCCCTCGCTCTGCCCCATCGTGCCTTCCACCTCGGGGTGGCCATGATGGCCTATCATGATGATCTCACGCCCTTCACGGCGCATTTTGACCACTTCCATATGGACCTTCGTCACCAGCGGGCAAGTGGCGTCAAACACCGTCACGCCGCGCGCAGCGGCCTCGGTGCGCACGGCTTGCGAAACGCCATGTGCCGAAAAGATCAATGTATTACCGAAAGGTACATCAGCGAGATTTTCGATGAAGATCGCGCCTTTCGCCTTCAAATCGCTGACCACATAGGCATTGTGCACAATTTCGTGCCTGACATAGATAGGCGCACCAAATTGCTGCAAAGCACGCTCGACAATTTCGATCGCACGATCGACACCTGCACAAAAGCCGCGCGGCTGCGCTAATAAAATTTCTTTGTCCATGACTTACATAATTCCTATGATCTTGGTTTCGAATACCAGGCTCTGTCCGGCCAAGGGGTGATTGAAATCGAACAGACAACCGGCCTCATCTTGCGCGCGCAAAATGCCGGCAAACCGTCCACCCGAGGGGGCGGCGAAATCGACCAGGTCGCCAACCACGTAATGCTCGCCAAATGCCGAATTTTCCCGTAATGTTTCAATCGACACGCGCTGTATCAATTCTGGATTACGTGCGCCAAAAGCTTGCTCAGGCGATAACTGTTGGGTATGGTGCGAGCCCTCTGCCAAACCGAGTAAAGCGGTCTCGAGTTGCGGCGCAAGTTGTCCTATGCCCATTTGCAAAGTGGCAGGGCTATCGCCGAAAGTACTTAAAATATCGTCGCCATCAAGTGTGGCCAGACGGTAATGGAGCGTCAAGTAAGCGTTGTCAGTAACGAGAAGCGGTGCGGTAGTAGTCATGATGTCAGCCGTGAACAAGTAAGCCGCTATTGTATGTCAGGTCGCCTCGCTTTGGCTGCAAGTGCATATCGCTGCAGACTTTGCTAGCGGTCGATTATTTTCTACGAGCACAAGGAGAGCCTATCCATGTCTATCATTCACTGGCCGGAAACCCAGCGTCCGCGCGAACGCTTAATCCAATGTGGCGCTGCGGCGCTATCCGATGCTGAATTACTGGCGGTATTTCTGCGTACCGGCGTCACGGGCAAGAGCGCGGTCGATCTCGGGCGTGATTTACTGTTCGAATTCGGTTCTTTATCGAAGCTCTTCGCTGCCACCCTCGGTGATTTTTCTGCCATCCACGGTTTAGGCATGGCCAAATATGCCCAATTGCAGGCGGTGCTGGAACTGGCCAAGCGTGCCATCGGCGAAGAATTACAACAGAACGCCACCCTATCCTCACCGCAGGAAGTCCGACACTATCTGCAATTATTGATAGGCCACAAAACCTACGAATCATTTGCGGTATTGTTTCTCGATGTAAAAAATCAACTGATCAGTGCCGAGGAATTATTCCGCGGCACCCTCAATCATGCCAGCGTCTACCCACGCGAGGTCGCCAAAGCAGCCCTGCAGTGCAATGCCGCCGCCATCATCTTGGCCCACAATCACCCCTCAGGTAACAGTGAACCGAGTCGCGCCGACATCCACCTGACCAAAACCCTCAAACAAGCCTTGGCCTTGGTCGATGTTCGTGTGCTCGACCACTTCATCATCGCCAATCCCGAGGTATTCTCATTCGCCGAGCATGGTTTATTGTAGAGTAAACCAAATTGTTAAATTTTAATTTTTAGTAAGACACACTTGTTTTTCGCAAGTCATTGATATTTCATGAGATTTTGTTTATACTCTCATTTTTTCCAATTTCGGAAACTATTAAGGAGCTCATCATGGCACGTGTCTGCCAAGTGACTGGGAAAGGGCCGATGGTTGGCAACAACGTTTCCCACGCTAATAACAAAACTAAACGTCGCTTTTTGCCGAATCTGCAAAATCGTCGCTTTTTCGTAGAAACAGAAAACCGTTGGGTTTCTCTGCGTTTGTCTAATGCTGGTTTGCGCGTCATTGATAAAATCGGCATCGATGCCGTTTTGACTGACATGCGTGCTCGCGGCGAAAAAGTCTAAGCTAATCTACTGTTAGGAAATTATCATGGCTAAATCTGGTCGCGACAAAATCAAGCTGGAATCGACTGCGGGTACTGGTCACTTCTACACAACGTCGAAAAACAAGCGCACGATGCCTGAAAAAATGGAGATCATGAAGTTTGATCCTAAGGCACGTAAGCATGTTATTTACAAAGAAACCAAAATCAAGTGATTGCGGTGCTGTTGTAATAGTAAAAAAACCTCGCCATGGCGAGGTTTTTTTTCGCCCCTTACCACCTCTGCCGGGCAAAAAAAAACGCAGCTGAGGCTGCGTTTCGTTTTTTCAAGCAATTAAGCGTAAGTACGCAAACGCCGTGAGAAATCATGCAGGGTTTGTATCCCAGAGGCTTCGGCACGCGTACACCAGTCCTGCAATTGTTGCACCAATTGTTCACGACTGACTGTCGAGCGCTCCCAAATCAAACCTAACTCTACCCGCATGTCATGCATCGTTTTCAAGGCCACACTATGCGACAAGACCTCTAACAATTGCTGCTGCTGTGGCGCTGCCAATTTACTTGGTTCACGTTGCAGTAATTTTTTGGTCAGCTTCAGGTGAGCCGCCTCAAATTGCGCCTTTTCACGCAAGGCAGCGACCTCATCACGCCACGTACGACGCAAAGACTTGGTATATTTTGCCATCACATCATAACGATGCGTAATCACGGCTTGCAAGGTCTCGAGATCGATCGCTGATTTTAATTCTGCAAACTTCGGTTCCGGCGCGACTTTCTTCACTTTCGCCCAACCGATTATTTCCATGCAGCGGATATACATCCAGCCGATATCGAACTCATACCATTTCGATGACAATTTGGCCGAGGTTCCGAAAGTATGGTGATTATTATGCAACTCTTCGCCACCGATCAAAATGCCGATAGGGAAAATATTGGTCGAGGCGTCGACACAATCATAATTACGGTAACCCCAGTAGTGGCCGATACCATTGATGATGCCGGCAGCCGTAACCGGAATCCACATCATTTGCACTGCCCACACCGTCATACCAACTACGCCGAACAAAGCCAAGTCAATGATGAGCATGAGCGCAACACCCTGCCAACTGAAGCGTGTATACAAATTCCGCTCCATCCAGTCATCCGGTGTGCCATGACCATACTTTTGCATGGTTTCAAGGTTTTTCGATTCGGCACGGTACAATTCCGCCCCTTCGAACAAAACTTTTTTAATTCCACGCGTTTGCGGGCTATGCGGATCTTCTTCGGTTTCACATTTGGCATGGTGCTTACGATGAATCGCCGCCCATTCTTTGGTCACCTGACCGGTGGTCAACCACAGCCAGAAACGGAAAAAATGGCTGGGAATGGCATGCAATTCCAGCGCACGATGGGCTTGGCAACGATGTAGAAAGATCGTCACACTGGCAATCGTGATATGGGTCACGACCATGGTGAAAATAAAGACTTGCCAAGCGCTGGCACGCGTGATGCCATTACTCAGGAAATCGATGACAGTATCAGTGAATGTGCTCAAAATGACATGTACTCCGTAGTTAACGACCCACTCAATACGAGCAAACCGTCGAAAATGATGATCAGTGCGCCCGCATTGTACGCGTTTTCACTGCACTTGCAGCAAATTTAAAGCTGATTGACTGTTGTATCCACAGCAGGCTTGGCCTCATTAATCAAGGTCACCACGCGCTGCGGATAAGGCAGGCAAACTTTCTGCTCAACAACTAACTTCCAAATCGCGCGGTTGACGCCGGACAAGACGTTCGAGCGCCCGTTTTCCGGATCAGCGATCCAAAAACTCACCCGCAACTCAAAGCCATCGGCACCAAACTTCATCAAATACGATGATGGGGCCGGATCCGCGAGAACCCGCTCGACGCCAGATGCTACCTGTACCAGTAAAGGCAGCAAGGCTTCGACCTCGGTATCATAGGCAACCGTGACATCGGCCGACACCGCCACACGGCGACTGCTCAAGGAAAAGTTTTGTACTGGCGTCGAGACCAGCATTTCATTCGGAATCACTGATTCAGCGCCATCCAAACTTTGCACCACAGTATATCGGGTATTGATTTGCGTCACAGTGCCGCTGAATTTATCGACGGTAATCATATCGCCGATCGCCATACTGCGGTCGAACAAGATGATGAAACCGGACACATAGCTGCTGGCAATTTTTTGCAAGCCAAAACCAAGCCCCACCCCAAGCGCGCCGCCGAATACGGACAACACCGTCAAATCAATGCCGACGATGGTTAAACTGACCAAGATCGCCAGCACGATCAGGAAAGCCCGACCTAAACGCGACAGCACCACTTTGAGCGAGGAATGCGCATTCGGCAAAAGCATTAAACGTGCTTCCAACGCCGCGCTGGCCCACAATGCCACCACCATGGTCAGCGCCACGGAAATGCAACCTTCTAAAATATTGAGTAGCGAGATTTTATTTTTACCAAGCGGTAAAACAATCTCATCGAGTGCCGTCAGCAGTTCCGGCCATACTCCGCTGAAATGCAACAACACCACCAACCAAACCAAGCCGGCAAACAGTTTTTCAACCAATTGTAAAAAACTGCCGACTTGCCCGGAGCGTACGAAGGTTTTACGGAAGACATAAAAACCAAATCGTATCAGCACCAGCGAACCGAGTATCGGGAACAACACAGCGAACAAATGGGTATGCTGCCATTGCGACAGAATCGCCCGTCCGGCCAACAAAAACAGCATGCACAGCGCCGGCTCGAGGACGCGCGAAAAACTCGCTACTCCAAGCTGCACGACCGCCGAAGACGGCTGCCCCTTGACCAAGAAATACCGCACTGCCCGCGCACATAACCACGTCAAACCGACACATAGCAACACCGTCGCGACTTGCCACAAAAATTGTGGCTCGCGAAAATCGGTGCCCAAATCAGTGATCAGCGTAGTCAGTGTTTCAGTCGTCATGGCGTTCCCAGTCAGCGGCAGCGCCGCAGGAAGACGCCGCACGCAGTGACAATTTATTTATTACGTTCAAGAATAGCGGCGAAAAAGCCATCGGTATGGTGTATATGGGGGTAGAGCTTCAAATAATCACCCATTTCCAGCACAATTTTTTGTTCTTCCAAGACTTGCGACGCCGGCACTAAGCTGAACTCCGGATGCGCGAGCAAGAACGCTTGCACGATGTCTTCGTTTTCTTCATCCAAAATACTGCAAGTCGCATACACTAAACGACCACCCGGTTTCACCATGCGTGCCGCGCTCGCGAGGATGGAAGCTTGCTTGACATTGAGTTCAGCCACGCCTTCCGGAGTCTGACGCCATTTCACATCGGGATTGCGGCGCAGGGTGCCCAGACCACTGCATGGGGCATCGACTAAAACACGGTCGAGCTTGCCGGCAAGGCGTTTGATTTTGGCATCTTTCTCATGTGCAATTACTACCGGATGCACATTCGACAAGCCGCTGCGTGCCAAACGCGGCTTCAAACGGGCCAGACGTTTCTCGGAAATATCGAAAGCATACAAGCGGCCGGTATTGCGCATGAATGCACCGAGCGCCAAGGTTTTACCACCGGCACCGGCGCAAAAATCGGCCACCATTTCACCACGGCGCGCACCGACCAATTGCGCGAGCAATTGACTGCCTTCATCCTGCACTTCGATCGTGCCATCTTTAAACAAAGGCAAATTCTGAATCGATGGTTTCTTTTGTATGCGCAAGCCTGTGGTCGAATACGGTGTCGGCTCGGTCAAAATCGGCGCTTCGGCCAGTGAGGCGGCGACTTCGTCACGATTGCCCTTGATCGTATTGACCCGCAAATCGAGCGGGGCCGGAGTATTGAGCGCTTCGGCCAAGGCCAAGGCCGGGGCTTCGCCCAAACGTGCGCTTAATTTTTCCCACAGCCACAAAGGAAGATTGGCTTTCATCGTCACATTAAAATGCGAACGATCAATTTGCATCACACGGTCCAACCAAGCCGCTTCTTCTTCGGTCAAGCCGCCGAGTGAATCGATGCCCATCGCATCGGCCAAACCGAGCAAGGTCAGACGGCGCATGGCCGGACCGGAACCCGATTCAGCAAAACTGCTGAACACCGATTTATTGCGTAACAAGCCGTAAATCGCTTCGGCAATCACCCCACGCTCGCGCGAACCGAGGCGCGGATGCTCACGGAAGTAGCGCGACAAGGTGCCGTCGGCAGGGCCGGTAAAACGCAAAATTTCACGCAAAACTTCTTCAGTATGACCAGTGAGGGCCGGGGCTAAACGCATGCTGCTTCCTTAATATTTTATTGTTCTGTTGTAGTCGATGACAGACCACTCGCTTGGTTGATTCTGACAAGATTGTCAACGATTTCAATCTTGCCTTCCACGAACTGGCGTATCGCCTGCGGATAAATGATGTGTTCCATTGCCAGCACCCTGAGTGCCAGCGTTGCTTCGCTGTCTTGCTCCAACACTGACACCGCCGCCTGCGCAACAATCGGACCATGGTCCAATTCCGCTGTCACAAAATGCACTGTCGCGCCATGAATTTTCACACCGGCCTGCAAAGCCTGATGATGAGTGGCAAGGCCAGTAAAACTCGGTAACAATGACGGATGAATATTGAGCATACGTCCGGCATAATGCGTGACAAAAGCCGGCGTCAAGATGCGCATGAATCCGGCTAATACCACCAAGTCAGGTGAAAATTCGTCGATTTTCTGTTGTAGCGCTGCATCAAACGCAGCACGGCTGGAAAATTCTTTGCTGACCACAGCAAGTGCCGGAATACCTTGGTTTGCTGCATAGGACAGCCCACTCGCATCGGCACTGTTGCTGATTACTGCAGCAATCTGAGCTGGCCACTTTTGCGCCATGCACGCTTCGACGACAGCTTGCATGTTGCTACCACGGCCAGAAATGAGGATGACAATCTTTTTCATGGCGGCATTGTACCGCTGACAGGCATGAAGCCCCAAGTAAAAATGGCGACAAGAGCCGATAGTCTACAGGTAAACAGCCGAACGCGCGCTATTCGAAAGAATAAAAGACTCGGAATGCAACCTTTCTATCCGCCCAAAACTCTGCCGCATCGCGAAATACATCGAGTAAAGTTTCGCGCGCCTCGGTATCAAATTTTTGCGTATTGGGCAATTGATCCAGAACAATCACAAAGCCAGGCTGCGGGCCGGCTTGGAAAATCATGTCGGTCAAACAATCAAACAAGGCATCGAAGTTTTTTGAGAAATGCTTGGGAAAACCGAAAGAACTGGCAATTTCAGACAAAACCTGTGGCTTACTTTCCGCATCAAGGCAATGCGCATACAAAAAATGCTGCCCTGCTGCTGCCGCTTCGGCCTGCAGGTCGGCAACACGAAAAGCCCGTATCGACTGCACAACATTGGGTGCCACTTTGGTGAGATCAGACATGTTGGTCTCGCTGGAAGAATCAATCATGGTTCTTGAATACGACGAAAGCTGTCGTAATGGTCATCGGTATAATAATATTCTCCGGCTGGCTGAGCAGCAATAATGCGCCGCGCACCACGATTGCGGGCACGTGGCGTCACGACCGTGTATTCACGATAATAACCGCGCTTCTGCTTAGGCAAACGCGCTTCATAATTGCCAAATACCGCACCATCTTTGGAAAATGGGAACGGGCCGCCCTGCTTGATGAGCAAGAGTGTAGTGCGCGCTTCTGGCGGCAAGCTCGCTATGCTGACCGTATCGGTGGCAGCAAAGGCGGCACCGACCAAGGCGAAAAAACCCACGGCACAGAGCAATTGCAAAAGCCAGCGTCGCAGCAAGCCAGCAGGTAATCTCATCATCAAGCTTCCATGTAAGTAGCAGAACAAGCCCCTAGGAGCCTGAGCGGCAGAACGGAGTCGGCTGCAAAATCATCTGAGCGAGGACAGATTTTTCGCTTCGACTCGTTCTGCCGCTCAGGCTCCTAGATTACGGCTTTGCTGCGCAGGAATCAATACTTTTCAGCGCATCTGCCCGGCAAAAAATGTCAGTACATCGGCGGCCCGTTCACGCGCATCGCGTCGTCCTAAGGCAATCAGTTCGCGCGTATAACTGGCTTCAAACAATAAATACGAGGCAAGCGCCGAACCACGCGCCTCGGTCGCCCCTATACCGCCGAGCATAGTCCGCACCGGCAAAGGCAGGCTGGAAACATGCCGGCTGGCGATATCATCGAGGCGTTCTGATGGGGCAATCACCAGTAAATCGATGGTGTGCAAGCTGGTTTGTGCCAAGACTTCCGGTGGCAGCAAGGCCACCGTCTTATTAATTCGTGTCAACCGTTCTATATCCACCGCCAAACTGTCGAGAAAAATACTCGATAGGGCATGACCCGCAATTTGCGCCAGACTCGGGTAACGCGCCAACTCGGTACGGACCTCCGCCCGTTCGGCCAATCGACCGGCACCGATGATCAAGACGCGCTTGGCACCGAGATGAATGGCCGGTGAAATCGGCGCCAACTGACGCATTGATCCATCACCACAGTAATCGAGCTGCCCACCCCAATTCAATGCCACCGCCGGGAAAATAAATGGAATCGCCGACGAGGCCATGAGATGAGAAACAGCAATAAAATCACGCTGCGACAAGCGCTGACTACGCACCCAAGGTTCGATGTCGGCCAAGGTTTGGTAAAAAGTCAAATGCTGACCGGCCGTGTAGGAAGAAGCCGTTACCGCCAGCGCATGCAAACTGCCATTCTGGAAAGCAGCATCGAGCTGCCTCAAGTCAAGCATACGAGTAAGCAAATCCTGCAAGGGTGAATTATCGAGCAAAGAATTCGGCGGCGACTTGCGCCATTTATTCAACAGCCAACCGAATGACCACAGGGATAGCCAACGTGCACCGCTGCGCATGACGCCGAGAGAATCCGCGCGATACACTTGCCCAGCATCAAAATTTTCCCACACGCGTAGCAATTGTGCGATCGAATCGGCGTAATGATCAGCGCGACAAGCTAAAGCCGTGGCATTGATCGCCCCGGCTGAGGTGCCGCATATGACACCGAAGGGATTTTGCTCAGGAGCATGGCCTGCAGCCTGCAGGATGTCAGCAATTTCTGCCAATACGCCGACCTGGTAAGCGGCACGCGCACCGCCTCCAGACAAAATCAAACCCGTCTCTGCGTTCTTATTCATTTTTTTTTCAATAAAAAAGGGCCGATCGGATCAGTGTAGCAAATTGTTATTTCATTGCGTATAGCGACAGGTCTCTCATTTAAAAAAAACAACAGCCAACTTGCTTTACTTGGGTTGCATACGAATCGCACCGTCGAGACGAATCGTTTCGCCATTGAGCATCACGTTTTCAATAATGGCTTTGGCCAGTTGCGCATACTCATCCGGCTTACCGAGACGCGGTGGGAACGGCACCATTTTTCCGAGTGCATCTTGTACTTCCTGCGGCATACCGAGCAACATCGGGGTTTCGAAAATACCAGGGGCAATCGTCATTACGCGGATGCCGCTGCGTGACAAATCACGCGCCATCGGCAAGGTCAAGCCAACTACGGCTGCTTTCGAAGAGGCATACGCGGCTTGGCCGATCTGACCGTCGTAAGCTGCCACCGAGGCAGTATTAATGATTACACCACGTTCACCTTGTTCGGTAGCGGCGGTTTTAGCCATGGCATCGGCAGCCAAGCGGCACATATTGAAGGTACCGATCAGATTGATATTGACCACGCGCGCGAACACATCAAGCGGATGCGGACCATCTTTGCCGACCGTCTTGATGGCCGGGGCCACGCCAGCACAATTGATCAAACCACGCAGGCTACCGAGACTCGCTGCGGCCGCCACAACGGCCAAGCCATCAGCTTCAGAAGTGACGTCACAGCGCACGAACAAGCCACCAAGTTCGGCCGCCAGTTGTTCACCAGCGGCAACCTGTACGTCGGCCAACACCACTTTACCGCCATTGGCGGCAATCATTCTCGCGCTTGCCGCGCCAAGACCGGAGGCACCGCCAGTGATAATAAATACGCCAGTGTCGATTTGCATGATGTCGCTTTCCTTGGTTTTATATGATTAAAAAGTTACATGACGTTAACGTTAACGTCATGTACTGCTTATTGTATCCAATTCGGCTAGCAATGCGCGGATTAAATCAGTGTGCATATGGGTATGGACAGCAAAAAATCGACTGATGCTAACGAGCCTTCGGTACCACGACGACATCAGGCGGTTCCGCCACCGGTCGAACGATGGGACTGCCATGCATGATAGGCATGCTTACCAAGTTCGGCGCGTGATCTTGCGGGCTCGGTAAGATTGGCACCAGCAATAAAGCAACGATGTTAATAATTTTGATCAAAGGGTTGATGGCTGGGCCAGCGGTATCCTTGTAGGGATCGCCGACCGTATCACCGGTTACGGCAGCTTTGTGGGCCTCGGAACCTTTACCACCGAAATTGCCCTCTTCAATGTATTTTTTAGCATTATCCCAAGCGCCGCCACCGGTCGTCATCGAAATGGCGACAAATAAGCCGGTAATGATGGTTCCCATCAATAAGCCGCCGAGTGCGGCTGGTCCGAGCAAGAGGCCGACGATGACCGGCACGACTACCGGCAACAAGGATGGCACAATCATTTCCCGGATCGCCGACCGGGTCAACATATCGACGGCTCGGTCGTAGTCTGGCTTGCCACTGCCATCCATAATGCCCTTGATTTCCTTGAACTGCCGCCGTACTTCCACCACCACCGCCCCAGCCGCGCGGCCGACCGCCTCCATCGCCATGGCACCGAACAAATAGGGAATCAAGCCACCGATGAACAGCCCGACAATGACATACGGATCAGAGAGTTCAAAACTGCTGGACTTGCCGGCGACATCAAGCGCATGGGTATAGTCGGCGAAGAGCACGAGGGCGGCCAAGCCGGCCGAACCGATCGCATATCCCTTGGTGACTGCTTTGGTGGTGTTGCCGACAGCATCGAGCGGATCGGTGATGGCGCGCACCGCGGCCGGCATGTCAGCCATTTCCGCGATACCGCCGGCATTATCGGTAATAGGGCCATAAGCGTCGAGCGCGACAATGATGCCGGCCAAAGACAACATAGCCGTCGCAGCAATCGCAATGCCATACAAGCCGGCCAGTTGGTAGGCCGCCAGTATGGCCAGACACACCGCCAACACCGGCCAAGCGGTCGACTTCATGGCCACACCGAGCCCGGCGATGATATTAGTGCCATGGCCGGTGGTCGAGGCCTCGGCAATATGGCGCACCGGTTTGAAATCGGTGCCGGTGTAATATTCAGTCACATACACCAACACACCGGTAAGGGCGATGCCAACTGTCGCCGATCCCAGCATTTTCCAACGCATCGCCGCTTCCGGCCATACCAGCCAGGTGACGAGCGCAAAACCGAGCAGCGACAGCACGGCAGTCCACCACAAGCCGGTGTACAGGGCCGCCATGATCTTGCGGCCGGCTTGGATCTTAACGGCAGAACAACCGACGATGGAAGCCAGAATCGATACCGCGCCCAGCAACAAAGGATAGAGCAAGGCTTGCGTTACAGCATTACTGATAAGCAAGGAGCCGAGCAACATTGTCGCGATCAGCGTCACCACATAGGTTTCAAACAAATCGGCCGCCATGCCGGCGCAATCACCGACATTGTCGCCGACGTTGTCGGCGATCACCGCCGGATTACGCGGATCGTCTTCAGGGATACCGGCTTCGACTTTACCGACCAGGTCGGCTCCGACATCGGCCCCTTTGGTAAAAATACCCCCGCCCAAGCGCGCGAAAATCGAAATCAGCGATGCGCCGAAGGCCAGACCGATGAGCGGTTTGAGCACATCGTGCATACTCAGGGTGGCACCGAGTGCATGCGGTGCCGTGGCCAAGAGCAGGCAGTAAAACAGCGTTACGCCGAGCAAACCTAAGCCCACCACCAGCATGCCGGTGATGGCACCGCCGCGAAACGCGACCTGCAGCGCTGCTTCAATACCACGGGTGGCCGCCTGCGCCGTGCGCACATTGGCGCGTACCGAAACATTCATGCCAATGAACCCGCAGGCACCGGACAACAGCGCGCCGATTAAAAACCCGGCGGCGCTCATCGCGCCCAGACCTGGCATGAAGGCAATGATCAAACACAATACCAAACCGACTACGGCGATGGTCCTGTATTGCCGCGCCATATAGGCAGCGGCCCCCTCTTGTATCGCCGTTGCAATTTCTTGCATGCGCGCATTACCGGCATCCTGTCGCAATACCCAGCGGCGTACCAGCAAACCATACAGTACGGCGACGAAACCGGCTGCGACGACGAACCACAGACTTGTTGTCATGTTGACTCTCCCAGTTGTTATGCCGGCGCGCCAATCAGCGCGTCGGTTTTCCGACAACCCGAACGAGTCATTCGCCATACTGCCTGCGACCATGCGATCGGGCACTCAAAGAGCGCAGAGCGAACCCGCGCTTTCCCCCAAAAAAAATGCGAACCAACGGTTCGCATTTTTTTTAACTTACTCAGCCAGCGCGGCAAACGCGCTGTCACGAATCGTTTCTACCGGCCCCACCCCGGCTATCTTGCGATATTTGGGAGCGCCGGGTTGGCCCGACTTGGCCCAGTCACCGTAGTAGCCTACCAGCACTTCTGTCTGTTCATGGTAGACCGACAAACGCTTCATGACGGTTTCTTCCTTGTCATCATCACGTTGTATCAACTCTTCGCCGCTCAAGTCATCGATACCGGCCGTTTTCGGCGGATTGAACTTCACATGGTAAGTGCGGCCGGAACCCGGATGCACGCGCCGACCGCTCATACGATCGATGATCGCCGCATCGGGCACATCGATTTCGAGTACGTAATCGATCTGTACGCCGGCATCCTTCATCGCATCGGCTTGCGGCGTGGTGCGCGGAAAACCATCAAACAAATAACCATTAGCGCAATCGGCTTGCTGCAAACGATCTTTGACCAAGCCGATGATGATGTCATCCGACACCAAACCACCGGCATCCATCACCTCTTTGGCTGCCAGACCGAGCGCACTGCCGGCTTTGACCGCGGCGCGCAACATGTCGCCAGTGGAAATTTGAGGAATATTGAATTTTTCTTTGATGTAATTGGCTTGAGTGCCCTTGCCGGCTCCCGGTGCTCCCAACAAAATAAGACGCATTTTATTTCCTAAGACGAGTTTGAATTTTTATACCCGCACCATCAAGATGCAGGCTGAGTGATTGTTCTATTTATCGTTGTAACACAGTTTCTTTTCACGAAACTTACCACAATTTCGCGCATTCTTGATGTTTTAGCATGGAAGCACTGCCTTTGGACTTGCGTTTTGCGCGTTTTCCAAAAAAACTTGCCTGACCTTTTGCAAATCTTCAAAGGTATCAACGCCAGGTACAGGGCTGGCAGCCGCAATGTGCACCGCAATCGCATAACCGTGCCACAACACACGCAATTGCTCCAAAGCTTCAATTTGTTCCAACGGAGAAATCGCCAGTTGTGGATATTTTCGCAAAAAATCGTTGCGATATGCATACAGCCCGATATGCCGCAGCGGCGCATAATTTTCCGGCAAGCTGGCATGAGTGCGAGCAAAACCATCGCGGTGCCAAGGAATTGTCGCTCTGGAAAAATATAATGCGCGCCCTTGCACATCGAGCACGACCTTCACCACATTCGGATTAAATGCTTCGGCAGCATCGAGCAAGGGATGGGCCGCCGTCGCCATCGGCACCGTCGCGCTGACCAAGGCGGCCGTGGCGGCAATGAGGGCCGGGTCGATCAAGGGCTCATCGCCTTGCACATTAACGATGACGGCATCGTCTGGCAAATTCATACGCGCCGCCACTTCGGCGATGCGGTCAGTGCCTGAAGGGTGATCGTCACGCGTCAAGGTAACTGGAATCTGATGCGCCTGGCACACGGCGACGATGGAAGGATGGTCGGTCGCGACCATGATCGCCGACGCACCGGAAGCCAGTGCCCGTTCGGCCGTACGCACCACCATGGGCTTGCCGCCGATATCGGCCAAAGGCTTATCGGGCAAACGACTCGACGCCAGCCGAGCAGGAATAATGACGATGAAACTCATGACGCTGACCTCAACGCTCAGCGATTTCAGCCGCACTCAAGGTGCGCGCTTGGTCCGCCCACATGATGGGGATGTCATCGCGCACCGGAAAAGCCAGTTTGTCGCCATGGCAGATCAATTCCTGCGCGACTTTATTGTATTGCAAAGGCCCTTTACACAAAGGGCAAACCAAAATATCAAGCAAGCGAGCGTCCATGCTTTTTCTCCGAAATCAATTGTAGTAAATCAGTGGCAAATCCTGCATCGAGCTGTGCTTCCACAGGCAGCACCCAGATCCGCGCGTCATTTTTCAGTGCCGGAATTTCCCTACATTTTACTGCATCCTTTTCCGTTATCAGTATGCAATCGGCATCGAGCCCGGCAAAACTGCCGGCATCGAACACATGATGATCACTCAGCGGCAGGCGCGAAAACAGCAAACCATGTTGTTGCAACATAGAAAAAAAGCGCTCCGGATTGCCTATTCCCGCCGCCGCCCACAGCCGTTCTGCCTTCAAACAATCTAATGGCAGGCGCTGCATGGGGCTGGATAACTGATACAGCGCTTGGGCTTGTAACTGCATGCGCCACGCTTCAGCAGGCACGCCCGGAGCGCTGGTCGCATCGGCAGCGCTGTTGAGCACAGTGAAATCGCGCCGCCGCGTCAGCGGCTCACGTAATGGCCCGGAAGGCAACATCCAACCATTGCCGGCACCACGTTGGTCGAACAACATGATTTCTACATCGCGCGCCAGATAATAATGCTGCAAGCCATCATCGGCGACCAAGATATTGATCTCTGGATGCGCCGCCAGCAAACTTTGTGCGACTTGCACACGATCGCGCCCGACCGCCACCGGCACGCCGCTGCGCGCAGCAATGAGCAAGGGTTCATCACCGACTTGCTCGGCTAAAGCATCATCATCAAGCACGATGACGCGCTCAGCTGCCGCGCCGTAACCGCGCGAAATCACCCCAGGCCGAAAACCGGCCGCCTGTAATTGTTGTAGCAAATACATGACCAACGGCGTCTTGCCGGTACCGCCAAGGTAAATATTACCGACTACGATCACCGGCACAGCAAGACGATATTGGCGTTTATAACCAAGCAAAAACAAGGCGAAACGAAACTTGACGATGAATTCAAACACCAGCGCCAGTGGCCGCATCAGCCAGGCAAACACGCCGCGGCGCTGCCAAGCAGCCAACAACCACGCCTCAATACTTGCCTGCATTCAAATTCCATTTCCAAAAAAACACGAGGGAGCGAAGCTCCCCCACTGATATTACTTTAGCCACCTGCCACAGCTTGACTATTTCGTTTTATTACTGGCCTGTGCAGCGAAGGTCACTTTGGCTAATCCGGCAATCCGCGCAGCTTCCAGTACATCGACAACAGATTGGTGCGTGGCGGCTCGATCGGCATTGATGATGATCACCGGCTCAGCAGCCCCCCCCTCCAAGGCAGCGGCCGCATGCTTAAGATCATCGGCCAACGTGGCCGTATCGAGAAACGAGACCGCTTGTTGATTGATTTTATACCGGCCCTGTGCATCGATGCCAATTTCAATCTGGTTCGGCTTGGCTTCCTGCGCCTTGTCGGCGTCCGCCGTCGGCAAAGTGATTTGTAATTCAGTGAAACGGCTGTAGGTCGTCGTCACCATGAGAAAAATCAAAATCACCAATAAGACGTCGATGAACGGAATCAAATTGATCTCCGGTTCTTCGCGCGCTTTTCCTTTACGAAAGTTCATGGTGCTTACTTTCTGGCGCTGTGAACAACATCAACAAATTTGACTGCTTGTTGCTCCATATCTACCACCAGACTATCCACCAAGGCGCGAAAATGACGATAGGCAACTAAAGCAGGCATCGCGATCAGCAAGCCGAAGCCGGTATTATAGAGCGCCACCGAAATACCGTGTGCCAACTGCGCCGGATTGGCACCGGCAGCAGTTTGCGAACCGAAAATTTCTATCATCCCGACCACGGTACCGAACAAACCCATCAGCGGCGCGAGCGAGGCAATGGTTCCCAAGGTAGTGAGAAAAGCTTCGAGCCTATGGGCCACCGCGGCACCGGCTTCTTCTATCGATTCTTTCATGATCTCGCGCGGTGCATGGACGTTGCGCAAGCCGGCTGCCAGCACGGTGCCGAGCGGTGAATTGGCCGCCAATTGATCGATGACTTCGGCTTTGATTTTACCACTTTGATACACGCGTATGACTTCATCGAGTAAGGTCGGCGGTAAGATTTTCGCTTTCCGCAGCGACAGGCTACGCTCGATGATCAAGGTCACGGCAACCACCGAGGCAGTCAATAATAGATAAATGGGCCAACCGGCGGCTTGAATGATAGCGAACAAAACGCACTCCTTGAAAGTTCTGGATTCCAACCCCGCAATGTAGCGCGTTGTTTCGCGTCGGGCAAGAGGTGGAGGCAGAAATTATTGCGCATCCGCCATAATTTAAAATCACAACACGCTGGTTTTGCACATTATCTGTGTGCAAGCTTGTGGATAAGCCAGAGAAAGTGAGCTAAGTAATTGAAATATAACATTTTTATTCGAACGCTCAAGTTTTAAGCAGAATAATGTGCAGAAAAAACTTTCTTTAAAGAATTTTTTTGCCGTCGCTTTTGCACACAATTTGTGGACAAGCTTGTGCACAAGCACCTCGAATCGAGCCTAAGTGATTGATTCTGCTTTGCTTTATCACGATGCAACTAAAATAAGCAAACGCGTTCTTTTTCATTTTTGTTGCCTGATTTTTTTGCACTCCAGCACGACTGTGGATAAGTCTCTATGTTTTACACAGATGATGTGGACAAGACTGTGCAAAAACCCCCGATTTCTCGCTAAGCAATTGATTTATATAAATAAAAATCCGGCGCTTAAAAATACAGCAAATCGCCGTTTATTGCCTCTGGGAAGGAATTTCCAGCACATAGAGAAAGTCCCTTGCATGGCGCTTGGGGATAAGCATGACTTTTTGCACAAAATATGTGGACAACCATGTGAAAAACTCCGTCGAATATCGCTAAGCTACTGATTTATATCATTAAATTCTTGCCGCCTTTTTTTTAAGCACTACGCCATTTTTGCTGTTCCATGCAAAAAATTTCATTTTTACAAACTTTGTCTGTGGATAATGCCAAGGTTCTGCACAATTTATGTGGATAAGTTTGTGTACAAAGAAATTTTATCGCCTTAAGTATATGATTTAATTCAATATAATCATACTGATTAAAAATTAATCAACACTAACTCTTTACTAGATTTGATTAACTAGCTAGCGCTTATGCACTTTTTCTGTGGATATCTTTGTGCATAAGTTGCCGAGATCTAACTAAAGTCATTGATTTGTAACGGTGTTTTCCAACTGCACAACTTATTTGCATACCTTATTTGCATACCTTATTTGTACATGCTTAGATGCACACACTTGCACACCATCAGCTGCATGAGTGCAGCAATATTTGCTACCATAAGCGATTGCTGCACCACAGCTCGCTACAGCTTCTCACTGAAACGCCTCACCTATGCAAACCAGCCCTTGGATACCAACAACTGACACCAGCCCAGCCGTGCTGAGCGTGTCGGCTCTCAATCAGGTCGTCGCGAAATTGCTGGAACGTCACATACCCTTAACCTGGGTAGCCGGTGAAATATCGAATTTCACCCGCGCCAGTTCAGGACACTGGTATTTCACGCTCAAAGATGACAACGCCCAAGTGCGTGCCGTCATGTTTCGCGGCCGCGCCCAATATGCCGACTTCTTGCCACGCGAAGGCGATCGCGTCGAACTACGCGTGCTGGTCACTTTGTACGCCGCGCGCGGTGATTACCAGCTCAGCGTCGAAGCGATACGACGCGCCGGCGTCGGCAACTTGTATGAAGCCTTTCTGCGTTTGAAAGCCGCGCTCGCTGCCGAAGGCCTGTTCGATGCCGCGCGCAAGCGTCCCTTGCCTGCATTTCCACGCACACTGGGCATCGTCACCAGCTTACAAGCTGCCGCCTTGCGCGATGTGCTCACGACCCTGCGACGCCGCGCCGCGCATCTGCAGATTTGGCTCTACCCCACCGCGGTACAAGGCCAAGGTGCCGCCGCCGCGATCGCCAGCGCGATCGCCAGTGCCGAAGCGCACGGTCAATGTGAACTGCTGCTGGTCTGCCGCGGCGGCGGCAGTATCGAAGACTTATGGGCCTTCAATGAAGAAGTGGTGGCGCGTACCATCGCGCATTGCGCCATTCCGGTGATCACTGGCATCGGCCACGAAACCGATACCACCATCGCCGATTATGCCGCCGACCTGCGGGCCGCCACGCCGACGGCTGCAGCCGAACTGGCGCTACGTCCGCGCGCCGACTGGCTCAAGGAATTACAAGCTAGTCAGCAATTGCTGCAACGTGCGATGCAGCGCCTGCAAGGCGAACGCAGCCAGAGCCTCGACCACCTGAGCCGCCGACTGCATAGCCCAGCCACGGCGATTGCCGCCCGCCGTGCGCAATTGCGGCAGGCGGCGCTGCGCTTGCAATATGCGGCGCGCGTACCGCTGCAGCACGCTCGCAGCGAACTGCAGCAATTGCGCCAGCGTTTATACGCGGCCCAACCCGATAGCCACACGGCGCGGCATTTTTTACAACAATGGCAACAACGACTGCAGCAAGGCATGCGCCACTGCCAACAGCAGCAAGCTGCGCAGTTGGCCGCCTTGAGCGCGCAACTGGAAATGCTCAATCCGCAGCGCACGCTGGAACGAGGCTATGCCATCCTCAGCGATCGCCACGGACATGTCCTGCGCAGCACTGGCGAACTGCAGCCCCAGCAAGCGCTGCGCGTCCGTTTGGCCGATGGCAGCGCCGATCTGGGCATCAGCAGCGTGCAAGCAAGTTTAGACTAAGGAATCTGCAAGCTTTCTCACAAAAGCTTACAATAGAGTCTGTTGCGTTTAAGGAAGTGCAGATTTAATCGCAGTGGAATTGACCGCTGCCAATGAGGATGCAATGCAAGGGGTCTTTTGCCGTTCATAGCGAGCTATTGACGGCAAAAGACGACGCAAGTGCGCCTCAGTGGCGGCGGGCAAACCGCTTGGATTAAATCCGCGCTTCCTTAACAATAAACGGACCCTGACGACCGATCACTGACGTAAATTAAAGGACCTACCATGGAACATACCCTGCCGGCATTGCCCTATGCATTGGACGCTCTCGCTCCACACATTTCTCAGGAAACATTGGAATACCACTACGGCAAGCATCACCAGACCTATGTGACCAATCTCAATAACCTGATCAAAGGTACAGAATTCGAAAACCTGAGCTTGGAAGACATCGTCAAGAAATCTTCGGCCGGTATTTTCAATAATGCGGCGCAAATCTGGAATCACAGCTTTTACTGGAACGGTTTGAAACCAGCCGGTGGCGGTACGCCAAGCGGCGCGCTGGCCGATGCCATCAATGCCAAATGGGGTTCCTTCGACGCCTTCAAAGAAGCCTTTACCAAATCATGCATCGGTAATTTCGGTTCTTCCTGGACTTGGTTGGTCAAAAAAGCCGACGGCAGCCTCGACATCGTCAACACATCGAATGCAGCGACACCACTGACTACCACCGACAAGCCGCTGATCACCTGCGATTTGTGGGAACATGCGTATTACATCGACTACCGTAATGCTCGTCCAAAATACTTGGAAGCATTCTGGGCCTTGGCGAACTGGGATTTTGCAGCAGCCAATCTGGCGTAATTGCTGCGTGCCATTGTGGCACGCCCCGCTGAGATGAAAAAAACCTGCGTCATGCTATGCATCGCAGGTTTTTTTTCACCTGTCGTCGCTTGCCGACATGCGATTATGTAATAAAAAAAATTATCCTTTTTCATTCATTGCAGAGACTACGTCGCATGCGCGCCTTTCCTTTACATCGCTATTTACCCGCCATTTTCATCTTTATCTGGGCCTCAGGCTATGTGGTCGCGAAATATGGTTTGCCGTATGCAGAACCGCTGACGTTTTTATGCCTGCGCTATGCCGGCGTGATTATCTTCATGCTCGTACTCGCCATCTGCATGCGGGCCCCATGGCCAGAACGCCGCGCCTGGTTACCGATTGCCGTGGCCGGGGTATTGATGCAAGCAGTCTATCTGGGTGGGATTTGGTCGGCTGTGAAACTCGGTATGCCGGCCGGCTTAGCCGCACTGATTGCCAATATCCAGCCCATCCTGACGGCTGTCATGGGCCCGATGATCGGTGAGCGAATCCGCGGAAAACAATGGCTGGGCTTGGGTTTGGGCATCATCGGAGTCGGCTTGGTGGTGGCCAATAAAATGTCGGTGGTGCATTTATCACTGCACAGCGTAGCGCTGGCGGTGATGGCCTTATTGGCCATGACTTGCGGAACCTTGTACCAGAAAAAAACCTGCCCGAGCTTCGATGTGCGTACCGGTCAAGTGCTGCAATTCGCTGCCTCCTTGCTGGTCACCTTGCCGTTTGCCTTACTGCTGGAAAAACAAGTCATCCTGTGGACACCACAATTTTTTGCCGCCATGGCGTGGTCGATTTTCATTCTTTCCGGCGTCGGCATTTCGGTGCTGTTCATTTTGATACGCCACGGCGAAGCAACCAAAGTCACCAGTTATATGTATCTGGTACCGGCGGTGACGGCCGCCATGGCTTGGCTGATGTTCGGCGAACAATTCACCGCGACCGCCGCCGCGGGTATGGCCGTTGCCTTGGCTGGCGTCGCCTTGGTGGTGCGACCGGGGCGGTCCTAGGAATCTGTCCCATCTGACGCAGGGGCCTGGCCGCTGACGGCAATCGGCGTGTCCGATTACCGTAGCGTTCTTCAACACCCGCAGTAATAATATTGTTTGTATATTTCTATTTCATTGCTGATTAAAGGAAACAAGGCCATGACAGCCAAACCATTCACTCAATATCTTTATTCGCTGCTGCGCCAGACTGGGCAAGAGTGCCGTCAATTACTGTACAAGCTCGCACGTGCCGGTGCCGCCACGCCACTGCCACGGTTTTTGGTCTATGCCATGGCGATCGTGCTGCTCATCAGCTTGATCCCGTTCGCGCTGGCCGTCGTTCTGACGCTGATTGTATTTCGCCTGCTCATCGCCATCTTGGCCAGCAGTCGTCAAGCCAGCACCGAGCACAGCCAGCGCCCGCACTATCTGCATCAGCGCCAGCAATCGAAACAAGCGCCAAATCATCATAATTAATTAAAAGTTGCTTTATAGAATTTTTTTACCTATCCTGTCTGACATCAGGCGGCCATTTAACATTCTTTAACAAGCATGCTGCCGCAGCACGTTTACCGGAGAACTGCCATGGACCGCTTAGCCATCTTGAAAACTCTTGCCGAAGAACTCAACAGCGGCGAGCTGATATTTCCTACCCATCTGGACGCGACGCTCAAACTCAAGCGCGCACTCGACGACCCCGATTGTCATCTCGATCAAGCTACCCGCATGATCATGAATGATCCGCTGCTGGCCGCGCGTACCGTGGCCTTGGCGAATTCGGCTACGTACAATCGTTCGGGCAACAGCATCACGAATGTCAAGATGGCAGTGAGTCGGCTTGGCTTTCGCAGTCTGCGCACCTTGGTCGCGGCGCTGATCGTGCGACAGCTGAATCAACAAGTACGCGACCCTGGCTTGCAAGCCAAAGCGCGTCAGTTATGGGAGCATTCAGCCCATGTCGCCGCATTGGCGCAAGTGATCGCGCGCCACATCACCAAGGTCGACCCCGACACGGCTATGTTTGCCGGCATCATCCATGAAATCGGCGGTTTTTATCTGATTTCGCGCGCCGAAGAATTTCCCGGCTTACTCGATGGTTCGCCTGATATTTGGCTCGCTTACGGTGAACGGGTGATTGCCCGTGGCGTGATCAAACTCTTGGCCATCCCCGATCCGGTGGTGGCGGCAGTTGAATCGCTGTGGCAAGGTATTGCGGCGATACCGCCCATATCGCTGGCCGACACGCTGATCTTGGCCAATGACATCGCACCGGTGGTGTCGCCACTGCATCAAATGGAGAGCCTACAGATCAAGCAAGAAACTACCTTGATTGATTTCGAAGTCGAGGACAGCACTTTGCAGGAAATTCTCAATGACTCCGAAGAGGAAATCAATTCACTCTGCACTGCGCTGCTGGCGTGAACTGATCCGGCATCAGCGCGCAGAGCTGTGGTAATCGCAAGCGACGCTCTGTTCGGCTCAGGTGGCGACCGGCAGCCGCCCGGCAGCCGTGATTTCACCCGCCAACCAAGCACGCATCGCATCCAAGGCTGGCAGCGCAAAACCATAGCTCAGTAAGGCTGGCGCATCGATGTCGAGCACCTGAAATGGATTCCACAATACCAAATGCAGCGCCGGCTTCCAGCTTTGGCGCACGCGCTCGGAATAACGAATCCGCACCGTCGAAGCCAGAATCACAGTCCGCCCATCAGCCGGTAAGCTGTGCCAGTCAAACTCATCGGCCCGTTCGAAAGTGACGGTATCAACATCATATAAACTGGCCAGCATGGCGCTAACCTGAGCGGCCGAAATACCGGCTTCCGAGACGCCGTCGCTGACGACATCGGCACTGATGAGCAAACGCACCTTGCTATTGCGCGCCGGTGCCTGCGGTGCCGCGATGGCAGTCAAGCCGCGCCGCCACGCCTGCGACATCAAGAGATGATCGGCCAATTCAGTCTGATACGGCGTCGCCACACAGGGATAAGCCACAGTGAGAGCGCGAATGCGCGCGAGCTTGCGCTCGATCTCAGCGAGCGAAATCTGCCCCGACAAAATCACTTCGGTCAGTGCCGTCAAGGTTTCGAGTTGAGTTGCGGTATTCCCTAAGGCCATCACCATATCGGCCCCAGCCAGCAAGGCACAGACAGCGGCATGGCCGACGCCATAGCGACCGGCAATCGCATGCATATCCATGCCATCGGTAATGAGCACGCCTTCATACTGCCATTGATCGCGCAGTAATCGATGCAGAATCGCCGGCGACATGGTCGCCGGATAGTCGGCGTCGAGTGCCGGATAAATGATGTGCGCGCTCATCATGGCCGGTGCCTGACGACGCACGGCTTGACGAAATGGTGCCAGTTCCAGCGCCTCTAATTGCGCCAGGCTTTTATCCACCGTTGGTAAGTCGCGGTGCGAGTCGATATGGGTATCGCCATGACCGGGGAAATGCTTGACGCAACAGGCCACGCCTTCGGCCAAACTGCCATCCATCCAGGCCAAGGCCAGCTCGGCGGCACGCTGGGGATAGGCACCGAACGAGCGCTCGGAAATCACCGGGTTATCGACATTATTATTCACATCGAGAACCGGCGCGAAATTCCAATTGAAACCGAGTGACCTGAGATGCCGCGCCACCGCCGCACCGACCTCACGGCACAGTGTCACATCATCGGCCGCGCCCAAAGACATCGCCGATGGTGGCTGTGGGCCCCAGGTAGTGCGTACCACGGCGCCGCCTTCCTGGTCGATGGCGAGCAGGGTCTGTGGCCCCATCACGGCGCGTAAATCGGCAGTCAGGCGCGTCAGTTGTGGCGCATCGATCATATTGTTACGAAACAAGCATAGTGCGCGAATATGATGCGTGCGTAAAAATTCGGCCGCCGCCGCATCGAGACTGGTCAAGGGCATGCGTATCATCACCAGTTGACCCGCCAGTTGGCGTGCCTGCTGCAAGCTCATCTGCGCGTGCTTCCCTGCTTGTTGCGTCATGTAAAACTCCCTCCTTAGCGCGCTTTGAGCGCGCCGAATAAATTAACAAGCTGATCGATTTCGGTACCAGGGCTGATTCAATTTCTCTCGCTCAGCTGGCTCAAGTGGCACGGCTGATCTGGAGCCCATTGTTTTGCCACATGCTGGGAGGAACGTGCTTTTTAAGTATTTGCGAGCTCAATTTTTTCTCCCTCTACATAAACGGCAATGAGCTTAAGCTGAGAATCGAGCACCACCATGTCGGCAAACGCACCGACACGCAGCCGGCCACGCTGGCTTAAGCCCAGATAATCGGCGGCATTGGTCGAGACGCGGCGCGAGGCATCGGCCAGGTCGAGCCCAATGGCGACCAAATTCCGCAAAGCCTGATCCATGGTCAGGGTACTGCCGGCCAAGGTACCGTCGGCCAATCGCACTCCGCCCAGACACTTATGCACGATCTGACGGCCCAGCATATACGGACCATCTGGCATGCCGGTGGCCGCGGTCGAATCGGTCACGCAGTATAACTGCGGAATCGCCCGCAGGGCGGCACGAATGGCGCCGGGGTGGACGTGTAGTAAATCCGGAATGATTTCCGAATACTGCGCATGCGCGAGCGCGGCCCCGACCATGCCAGGCGCGCGCTGATCGAGGCGCGACATGGCATTGTAAAGATGGGTAAAGCCGCGTGCACCACTGGCCAAGGCCGCCACGCCATCCTCGTAGGTGCCGAGGGTATGACCGATCTGCACCACCATGCCGATGGCACACAACTGCCGCACCAACTCCAGGTGACCGGGAATTTCCGGCGCCACCGTGACCAGTTTGATGGCAGCGATGGCATCAAACCGCAGCACTTGTTCGAGCGAGCCGACGCCGGCAAAATCGGGTTGCGCACCGAGCTTGCCCGGATTGATATACGGGCCTTCGAGATGCACACCGAGCACGCGCGCGGTACCCGCTGGACGCTCTAGCAACAGCGGCCGGATCGCCTGTAAGGCCGCTTCGATATCGGCCAGCGGCGCGGTCATCGTGGTCGCCAACATACTGGTGGTGCCATGACGCGCGTGTTGGCGCGCGATCAGGCTGACCGCATCACCAGCTTCCATGGTATCTTTACCACCGGCACCATGCACATGCAAATCGATAAAACCAGGCAAAATATATGGCCCCGCCGATTCCGCCCCACTGCTATCAGCGCTATCAGCGCTATCAGCACTCAGTGCCGTGATGGTATCGATAAACTTTATCGTCCCGTTCAACCAGCCATCGGGCGTCAGAATTTGCCCATGTAATTGTTGATGCACACTCATAGAAACAGCTCCGCTACAAAATCAAAATAATCACTGCGATAGTAAGAAGAGGATAACTCGCTCGCCGTGCCATTGCTTAAATAGGTAAGCCGCGTGCCGGTGCCACATTATGCGTCGCCAGATAAGCCTACAGACTATCGCTCACCGGTTTCGGATTCGGCATAGACAAGGCTGGAATGCTTGCATGTCAGTCTTTCCGGTTTGACTGATCGATATGATCTCGAATCAAAATCAAGGCACCGCTGGCAGAGTCGCCCTTGGCTGGCTGTAGCCGTTGTTGTAGTGCCGGTGGTAAAAAAGGGCTGATCGCCGCAGCCAGTCCGCCGCATACAGCGACCGGCAGCGACTGTGTGGGATCGAGTGCCGCCACCATCAACTCGACATCGCGGCCGGCCTCCAACAGCATGTCGCGCGCCACATCCTGTGTGGCTGCATGCTCGATGACGAGCGGTGCGAGGCTAGCAAAACGGGTTTGCTTGGCTTGTGCCAGCCAAGCGAACACGCCATCTTTGTCGCCGCCACACTGTGCCAACAGCGCCAAAGAAAAGGTATTGGCAGCGGCACGACCATCGAGCACGCGCTGCAAAAAATTCATCGCCCGCATACCCAGCCACGCCCCGCTGGCCTCATCACCGACCGGAAAACCCCAACCACCGACCTCACGCCGGCTGCCATCGGCGTGTAGTACTTGAGCAACGCTGCCGGTACCAAGCGCCACCACCACCCCGGCCTGCCCGGCGTGCGCGCCCAGCAAGCTCGTGTAGGCATCGGTTTCGGCCACTACGAGGCCGTAACCAGGATTTTGCGCCATCAGCTCAGCCGCCCACTGCACATTGTTCACCCCGGCCAAACCACAAGCAAGCGCCAATGCCGCCGCGTGTGGCTGCACCAAGCCGGCCGCTTGAAAGGCGGCCGCAATGGCTGCCTCAATCGCCCTCCATGCCGCCGCCCGTCCAAGCGCAAGGCCGGATGGGCCGGCGGCGGCGCGCGCCAGTTCACGCCCCTGTAAATCAGCCAACACCACACGGGTACCGCTGCCACCACCATCAACCCCAAGCAGATAACGCAGCGCGCCGGGGTCTGGGGTGGCACTCAGGGCCAAGTTCACGGGCAAATTTTCAGTCGAGGAAGTCATCATTGATCTAGGTTTGAGGCACAAAAAACACTTGCCCGGTCAGGGTTACGCTACTCGGCCAGACTGTAAAATTATTCCACCGTGACTGTCAACAGGTATTTAAATGGTATTAATGAGCACTGCTGACAGCTTCTATGTTTGAGCTAACCCAAACAAGCACAGTTTCTCGATCTGACAGGAATACGCGCGGTGGCACAGAAGCTTATACTGTTACTTATATACCGTCCGCTATCAAGGCTCTTTGCATGCCCATCAATTACCTCGCCAAGCTCACCTCACCGCAACGAACCGCCCGGTCGAATCGCCATCTCGGCGTCACCCTGGCTGGCGTGGCCGGGGCCTTGAATGCCGGTGGTTATCTCGCCGTCGGCCAATACACCTCACACATGACCGGCATGCTCTCGTCGGCGGCCGATGATTTGGTACTAGGACGCTTGGTACCGGCATTCGCCGCCCTGTTCATGCTCATTGCTTTTGCTTGGGGGGCCGCCGGCACCGCCATCATCGTCAACTATGCCAAGCGCAATCACTTACGTTACATCTATACACCGGTGTTATTGCTCGAAGCGGTATTGCTGCTTATTTTTGGTCTGATCGGCAGCAAATTGCAGCAACACGCGGTGGTGACGGTGTCACTGACCACGGTTTTTTTATGCTATCTGATGGGTTTGCAAAACGCCCTCATCACCAAAATTTCCAATGCGGAAATCCGCACCACCCATGTCACGGGTCTGGTGACCGACATCGGCATCGAACTGGGTAAGTTGATTTATTGGAATCGTCAGGGCAGTCAAGTACCACGGGATGAAGAAGTCGGTGCCAATATGACGAAATTGCGCCTGCATGGAATGCTGGTCACGGCCTTTTTTGTCGGCGGCGTGATGGGCGCACTCGGTTTCAAACATCTCGGCTTCATATCGGCGTTACCGCTGGCGCTGGCACTGGTGATCTTGTCACTGGCACCGAATTTAAAACAGCAACTCAAGCAAGGAGTCTGAATCAAGCGCTGGCTTCACCGATGCGCGTTCTGCAAACGACGCTCGAGTGCGCGCTGCAGCATTTCAAAGCACCAGCTCAGTAACCAATATACCGCTGCTGCCGCGACATACAAGGGCAACGGCCGAAAGCTGCTGGCAATCGCCACCTTGGTAGCTAACATCAGCTCAGTGACGGTAATGACCGAGACCAGCGAGGTATCCTTGATCAAGCTGATCAAGGTATTGCTCAGTGATGGCACGGCAATCCGTAAGGCTTGCGGAAAAATCACCGCCATCAGAGTTTGACGCCAATTCAGACCGAGACTCAGCCCAGCTTCCCATTGACCGCTGCTGACGGCGGCAATCGCACCGCGTAAGCTTTCCGATAAATAGGCAGCGGCATTCAAGCTCAGTGCCAAAATCCCGGCCACGGTCGCCGACAATTCCAAACCGATCGCCGGCAAGCCGTAATAAATCAAAAATATCTGCACCAACAATGGCGTGCCACGCATCAGGCTGACATACAGCGCGGCCGGCAGTCGCACCAAGCGCCACGCGGACAAGCGCGCCAGCGCCAGCAATAAACCGAGCAGCAAACCGCCGCACATAGAGCTGAGTGCAAACAACAGCGTATTGCCCAAGCCGGCCAACATCTGCGGCGCGGCCGCTTGCAATAATTCGAAGCAATCGTTCATTTTCATCCCAAAAAAAATCCCCGCACTGCGGGGAAACTGTTATACCACGCGCCGTCAGGCGCTGCTTCATTGTGCCGCAGGTGCCTTACTGACATCGCGTCCGAACCATTTGATCGATGCCTGTGCGAGGCTACCATCTTTGCTGATGGCCGCCAATGCCTGGTTGAGCGCCGCCGCGAATTTCGGATTACCTTTCACAAAAGGAATACCATTGCTGGTCACTTCACCGATGGCGGCACCGGCTTTAATTGGCAGTGGCGAATTTTTCAATAAATATGCCACCATCAAACTGTCATTGAGTGCGGCATCAATACGTCCAGCAGCCAGATCCTGCAGATATTCGGGTGCACCCGGATAACTCTTGACGTCGATACCGGCACTGGCCTTGGCACGTTCTTCATAGTTACTGCCCTGTGCCACGCCGAGCTTCTTGCCCTTCAAATCGACCAAGCTGGTAAAGCTGCGCTGTTCATCTTTGCGTACCACCAGTTGTGCCGCCGACAAGGTATACGGAGTAGAAAAGTCAAAACTCTCGGCGCGCTTAGGCGTGATGCCGACTTGATTGACGATGACATCGAACTTCCCAGCCGACAAGCCGGCCAAAATACCGCTCCATTCTATGGTGACGAATTCGGCTTTGACACCGAGCTTAGCGGCCAACAAGCGTGCCACATCGACATCAAAACCCGATAAAGCATGCGTCTTTTGATCGGTAAAATTAAACGGTGGATAGGTACCCTCTACCGCGATCTTCAAACTGCCGCGCGCATGCACGGTATCGAGTAAATCGGCGGCACTGGCGTGGCTGCTCGCCAACACTAAGCCGAGCGCCAACAGGGAAGCCGATACGGCCGAGCGAATAAATGAAACAGGCATGGTTTTTTCTCCGAGAATGCGGGTGCCACCGACAGGGGGTAGCAGAGCATCCATCATAGTCCGTGCCACACTGAGCGACAAAGAAGTATTTCTTATTTGCATATGCTGCCTGCGGCAGCACGCTGCGCATCTATTTCAGCGGCGTGAAAATCGCAGTCCCGTCGGCAACGCTGACGCGCGCCTGATGGCGCCGAGCCAATTCTTTGAATTCAGGATTGCTGAACAAGGCTTCCCAATCACCGAGCTTGAACCAGCGCGTTACATGGACATGGCTGGGCGTATTGGCAGGATTATTATTTTCCATCAGCACGGCATCGATCAGGCCCGGTTGCCGGGCTACGAATGCCGCAATGTCGCGCATCGCGGCGACAGACTCGGCGCGTGAACTTCCCTTGGCACTGAGCGGAATGACAATTGTGATACCGGCCACGGCATGCGCCGCCGGCACCTGCGCGTGCGCGGTCGGCAGCAGCATGATCAACACCAGCGCGGCAAGATGGAACAGTTGACGATAAGACTTCATGATTTTCCTCGATTACCCACGGCAAGCGTGCTTAGCTTTGCAGTCTAGAACAAGACACAGAATTTGTAAGTAGGAAAAATCTGAAGTTAAAAAAACCGGCTCGCGCAATCTCTCGCCGAACCGGTCAAATTTCTTTGCTGCCGTCGCCAGCGTCACACTCAACTCAATTTGGCCGCATGCTCGCGGGTGGCATGGAAAGCGATGCCAGGCCAGCGTTCTTGTGTCAATTTTAAATTCACGCCCGAGGTCGCTAAATAGGCCATATTCCCGGCCGCATCGTAGGCGATATTGACGCCGGCACCGGAGCGTTCAAAATCGGCCAACATTTTTTTATCGTCGCAGGTAATCCAGCGGGCGCTGCTGATACTGGTGCCCTCGAATACGGCATCGACGCCATATTCATTTTTAAGGCGACTGGCGACGACTTCAAACTGCAACACCCCGACGGCACCGAGCACCAAATCACTGCTCACCACGGGTTTGAATACCTGTACTGCACCTTCTTCACCTAATTGTTGCAAACCCTTTTGCAGTTGCTTGATTTTGAGTGGGTTGAGAATCCGTGCCGTGCGGAAAAAATCGGGGGCGAAATACGGAATGCCGGTGAATTGTAGTAATTCGCCTTCAGAAAAACTGTCGCCGATCTGCATATTGCCATGATTAGGCAAACCGATGATGTCGCCGGCATACGCTTCTTCCACTTGCTCGCGCGATGAGGCCATGAAGGTCACCACCGAGGAGACTTTGATCTCGCGATTGAGACGCAAATGCTTGAGTTTCATGCCGCGCTCGAAGCGACCGGAACAGACGCGCAGAAACGCGATACGATCGCGATGGGCCGGATCCATATTGGCTTGAATCTTGAAAACAAAACCGGAGAACGGGGCTTCGCCGGCTTCCACCGTGCGTATCGTGGCATCACGGCCGCATGGTGGCGGTGCCCAGTCGAGCAAGGCGTTGAGAATTTCGCGCACGCCGAAGTTATTGATAGCCGAGCCGAAAAACACCGGCGTCTGCACGCCGGCGAGGAAATCTTCGAGTGAAAACGGATGCGAGGCACCGTGTACCAACTCGACTTCCATTTTCAGTTGTTCGATTTCGAGCGGGAACATGGCAGCCAAACGCGGATTATTGATGCCTTCGATGACTTCAAATTCTTGGTCAGCCCGTTCACTGCCCGGAGTAAACAGTAAAATTTGATCTTTCAGGATGTGATACACGCCACGGAAAGTTTTACCCATACCGATGGGCCAAGTAACCGGCGCACATTTTATCTTCAGTACCGATTCCAATTCGTCGAGCAATTCCAGCGGATCGCGGGTTTCGCGATCCATCTTGTTGACGAAGGTAATGATGGGCGTATTGCGCATGCGGCAGACATTGAGCAACTTCAAGGTCTGCTCTTCCACGCCCTTGGCAGCATCGATCACCATCAGTGCCGAATCGACGGCAGTCAGCACCCGATACGTATCTTCAGAAAAATCCTGATGCCCCGGAGTATCGAGCAAATTGACGACGTGACCGCGGTATTCGAACTGCATCACCGACGAAGCGACCGAAATACCACGCTGCTTTTCAATTTCCATCCAATCCGAGGTGGCATGGCGGCCGCTCTTACGCGCCTTGACCGTGCCGGCCAATTGAATCGCACCGGAAAACATCAACAGTTTTTCCGTCAGCGTGGTTTTACCGGCATCGGGATGGGAAATAATGCCGAAAGTGCGACGACGCGCCACTTCGCGGCGAATCAGCTCACTATGCTGCGCATTGCCGGCAGCGCTGGCGGAATCGTTGACTGATGCATTGACTGACTCAGAATCTGACTCAGATGCTGCTGCCGGGCTCAGGCCTGACGTGGGGTTCATGGTGTTCATTACAGATGCCGCAAAAATAGGGGGAAAATCCCGCAAGTTTAGCCGGTATTGGCACACAAGTCGACTCTCCACTTGCTGCGGCCGTCTGTTGCTGCGGCAATTTTCCGCACCACGCACATATGCTGGTAATATTTACAAGATATTCTTTCCTTCAAGTTTTTCACTCGCGTGCTCGCGCCATCACCACCCCTGGCCGGAGTGCGAATTTTTCCCTCCTTGATCAAGACTTATGCAAAAAATTATCCTTTACGTACTATTCTTCGCCTGCAGCGCATTGCCACAACTCAGCCATGCTTGGGGGGCGGACGGCCATCAAAGCGTGGCAGCGATCGCCGACGCCTTGTTACTCGATACGCCGGCTGGCCGCCACGTCAGCAATTTGCTGGCTGAACGCAAGCTCGAACAGGTCGCCGTCTGGGCTGATTGTGTCAAAGGCATCGCCCCGGCCCAAGACTACCGCTATACCAGCGCCGGTCGCTACCCCGAGTGCGCGGCGTTTGAAAATCCGGCTGATATTGCCGCGATGGCAGACTATGTGCGTCGCAACGATACAAATTGCCAACCAGCAAGTGGGGAAGAAAGCTGCCATAAGCAATACCACTATGCCGATATCAGCATCGAACATGAACATTATGAAAACCACTACGTCGGTGCCAGCGACCATGACATCGTCCACGCCATCGAAGCCGCCATCCTGGTCTTGCAAGGACAGCCGGCAGCGCCACCGTTTGCCTTCAAAGACCCCAGCGAGGCACTGATACTGCTCAGTCACTATGTCGGCGATTTGCACCAGCCTTTGCATGTCGGCTCGGTTTTCCTCGACCAAAGCGGTGCGATCATCGCCCCCGATGACAACATCCACGATGCCAACAACAATACCGTCGGCGGCAATGCACTACAATGCCCCTGCGGCAATTTGCATGCCTTGTGGGATGATTTGCCGCCGCAGTTAAAACGTGGCCAGATGAACCGAGCACTGATCACGGCAGCAAAAAAAATACCGCTGCATACGGCAAGCGCGGCACAATTACCGCGTCTGTGGGCCGATGAGGCCCTACACGATGCGCGCACGGTATTTGGCGGTACCCAATTCAGTCCGCGCAGTACTTCGCTAAACGGCAACAACTGGTCCATCGCTTTACCGTTAGAATATGAGAAGTCCATGCTCATCCTCAAACAAGACGCGCTGGCGCGCGCCGGCGCACATTTGGCGCAATTGCTGGCGGCCATCTGGCCTGAATGAATTTCTAGACATAAAGGATACGTTTTCATGAATTTTCCTCCATTTCGTTGGATAGCCAAGGGCCTCTCTTGGCTCTGGCGTGCGCTCGACGTCAGTCGCCGCATCCTGCTCAATCTGTTGGTATTAGCGTTATTGATCGCCATCGCCATCGCCTTACTCGGCGGTGGCAGCAAAAAACTCGAAGAAAAGACCATCCTCATTCTCGACCTCAAGGGTGCCTTGGTAGAGCAGCATTCCGGCAGCACGCGCGATGTCTTATTGGCTGAAGCACAAGGCACAGCCAAAAAAACCATACAGTTGCGTGACATCTTGACCGTATTGGAAAGCGCCGCCAGCGATAATAAAATCAGCGGCGTGGTTCTGCTGCTCGACGATATGGGTAATGCGGGTTTGCCGATTCTGCGCGAAACCGGCGCGGCGCTTGAGCGCTTCAAAAAGAGTGGCAAAACCGTGGTCGCTTGGGGCTCGAGCTACGATCAACGTCAGTATTTTTTAGCGGCCCATGCCAATGAAATTTACTTACACCCTATGGGTGCCGTGTTTTTGAGCGGCTTTGGTAAATACCGCAATTACTACCACGATGCACTCGATAAAGTCGGCATCACGGTCAACCTGCTCAAAGTCGGCACCTACAAAAGCTTCGCCGAACCCTACATCGCCAACGCCCCGTCGCCCGCTGCCAGTGAAGCGGAAAGTTTTCTCTACAATGCGATGTGGAAAACTTACACCAGCAATGTCGAACAGGCGCGCAAACTGCCAGCCGGCAGCATCATGCATTACATCGACGAAGCCCCGGAATTATTGACTGCCGCCGGCGACGATGCCGGTAAAATGGCACTCAATCTCAAATTAATCGATGCCCTCAAAACCCGCGATGAACTGCGTGCCATGATGCTCAAGCACGCCGGCAAAGATGAAGAAAACCACACCTTCCGCCAAATCACCTTTGATGACTATCTGGCGCGACAAAAACCGAAATTGATCGGCCCGGCCATCGGCGTCATCGTCGCCTCCGGCGAAATCAGCGACGGCATGGCTCCGCCAGGTGCCATCGGTGGTCTCTCGACGGCCAACCTGATCCGTAAAGCACGCGAAGATGCCAATATCAAAGCATTGGTGCTGCGCATCGACTCACCCGGCGGCAGTGCCTTCGGTTCCGAATTGATACGGCGCGAACTTGAATTGACGCGCGCCGCCGGCAAACCGGTGGTGGTCTCGATGGGGAATCTGGCCGCTTCCGGCGGTTACTGGATTTCCATGGCGTCCGATGAAGTCATCGCGGATGAAGCCAGCATCACCGGCTCGATCGGCGTGTTCGCCATCTTGCCGACAGCTGACAAAGCCATCGACAAGCTCGGCATCCACACGGCCGGCACCACCACGACCTGGTTGGCCGATCCATTTAATCCGCTGCGACCGCTCAACCCGCGCTTCGCCCAACTGATACAGGGCAGCATCAACCACATCTATGCCGACTTTACCGGCAAAGCCGCGCTGGCACGTAAAACAACGCCAGCAAAAATTGATGCGGTAGCCCAAGGTCGCGTATGGACCGGTGCCCAAGCACGCGAACGCGGACTGGTCGACACCGTAGGCAGCTATGGCGACGCTCTGAAATCGGCCGCTCTGCGTGCCAAAATCGGCGACAATTACCGGGTCAGCTATATCGAACAAGATTTGTCGAAATTTGATCGTCTGTTCGATTTGATCGGCGCGCGCGCCGCCGGCGTGCTGGAACAGCAATTCAAACTGACACTGATACCGAGCGGCATCCCACCAGCTGCGGCGGCCCAGATCGGGGCCGACTTCCTGTGGTTGGCGGATTTGAATAAAGATGGCAAGGGTTATATGGCCATCACCCACTGTCTGTGCACGGCACCATAGCAATCGTAAACCATCGCTGGCAATGAAAACGGGCGCTGACTGTGAAGTCAACGCCCGTTTTTTTTCAGCGCAAGCGCAGAGTGAATCGAAGCCGATCAGGTGGCGCGCCCGCGTTTTTGCGCGCGCGCAGCGACGCTACCGCCTTGCGCCAGCAAATGGCGGATATTTTTGGCATCGGCAAAACGCGAAGAACTCGCCGTGGCATGCAACAGCACCAGCGTGGCTTTCTTGTCAGCCAGCTGGATGCGCATGATCAAACAACTCCCGGCCTCATTGGTGAACCCGGTCTTGGACAATAAAATATCCCAGCCCTTGCTACCAACTAAGCGGTTAGTGTTGTGAAACAAACGCATGCGCCCTTTGATGGCGATCGTGTCGGAACTATCGGTCGTTATGTCGGTGATAGCAGGATAATGCGACGCTGCGACGGCCATCTTGACCAAATCGTTGGCCGTTGAAGTATTCTCGGGCGACAAGCCGGTTGGTTCTTTCATCACTGTGCTGCTCATGCCCAGCGCCTTTATTTTTACATTCACGGCTTTTTCAAAGGCCGCGTTCCCGCCCGGATAAGTGCGCGCCAAGGCCGCGGCGGCACGATTATCCGACGACATCAAGGCCAATTGCAAAACTTCACGGCGCGCCAGCGTGGTACCGACCGGCACATGGGAAGCGCTGTGTTTGAGCACATCGAGGTCGGCCGTTTCTATGCAAATTTTTTCTCCCATGTCCGGACGACCATCAAGCACGACCATCGCCGTCATCAATTTGGTCAACGAGGCGATGGGCACGACCGTGCCGGCATTTTTTTCAAATAAAATCTTGCCACTGCCATCTTCGACGATGATGGCATTTTGCGAATTAACTTGCACGGCACATGCCGGAAAAATAGGGGAAAGAGCGAATAACAGAATGAAACGTTTAAGCATAAGGCGACGACCCGGTACAGTGAGAGCGAAAAGTCGCTCAGTATTCTCGCTTTGCAGCGTGCTTGTCAAGCGCCGCAAGGATTAAATCCGTGCGGCAATTGTTCACAGCGATGTAATCGGCGCGGTTAAAAGTATTCCGGGCCGCTCAGCGGCCCGGAATCAAACCGCTGCTGCGGTTTACTTCTGTGAGTAGACGATATCAGCGCGACGATTTTCGCTCCAAGCCGCTTCATCGTTGCCACTGGCTTTAGGTTTTTCCTTACCCAAGGAAACCGCTTCCATCTGCGCTTCCGGTGTGCCCGACAAAGCCATTGCTTTGCGCACGGCTTCAGCACGTTTCTGGCCCAGCGCCAGATTGTACTCACTGCCACCGCGTTCATCGGTGTTTCCTTGGATCAGAATTTTCTTGCCGCTGGCTTTACTCAAATATTGTGCGTGGGCGCTGATGACCGGGGTAAATTCAGACTTGACTGCATACTTATCAAAATCAAAATAGATGCTGCGCTTGGCCAGCACACTGCTAGGGTCATTGAGCGGATCGACGCTCGGTGCCACCACGGCCGCAACGGCACGGGTATCGGCCGGCGCTGCTTGAACCGGCGTCGCGACGACCGGCTTCTCGGCCAGCTTGACCGGTGAGCTACAAGCTGCCAGAACAGTGGCGGCGGCAAGAGTGGCGAGACGGCGGAATGGAATGGTGGCGTACATGATGGTCCTGTGAGATGGATATAGCGTGAAATAGCGAGGAAATACAAAGGCGCCGGCAAACACACGCGAGCGCTGAATCTAAAACCTTGCCATAGTGCACTACTATACTTAGGTGTAACTTAAGAAAACAGCATGAATGCAGAAAATAGCCGTAAACAAAGCGGCTTACTCAAGATTGCGGCGAAAAAAACAGCCGCACGGCCAAGCCACCCAAGCTTGCCTCGCCCAGCGTAATGTTGGCATGATGCCGCTCAGCGATGGCTTTGACGATGGCCAAGCCCAAACCGCTGCCGCTGACGCTGGTGCCGGGCACGCGATAAAAGCGATCGAAAATCCGGCTGCGCTCGGCCGCCGCAATACCGGCACCACTGTCTTCGACCACGAGCAAGATACCTGCCGGTGTACGCGTCAATGCCAGCGTGACTTGGCCGTGTGCGGGAATATAGCGAATCGCATTGTCGAGTAAATTGCGGATCATGACGCGCAGACTTTCGCTCTCGCCGGCGATGAACAAATCAGGCTCAAGCTGACTATGCACATCGATCTGCCGACTGCCGGCCAACACGAGTACATCATTGAGCGCTTGTTCGGCGCAAGCACTGAGTGAACAATGCAGGGGTAATGGCGTCGACGATGGATCCTGACGCGCCAGCGCCAGCAACTGCTCGACCAAATGGCCGGCGCGATCGACCCCACCCAATAGCCGGCGCACCGCTTGCTCATGGCTGACTTCATCGCGTGCACGTCCGAGGTTTTGCACTTGCAAACGCACGGCCGTAATCGGTGAGCGTAATTCATGCGCGGCATCGGCGACGAAACGCTGCTGCGACTGCAAGGCGCGGCCCATGCGTAACAGCAGTGAATTCAATTCCGTCACTAACAGCGAGACTTCTTGCGGCACTCCGGCATCCGACACGGTAGCCACCGAATCGGTACTGCGTTGCGCCAGCTCCTTGCCTATCCGTGTCAGCGGCGCGAGCGCGATACTGATCGCCCACCAAGCAACAGCAAACAACAACAGCGCCACCGGCACAATCGGCATAACCGAACTCATGGCCATGCTGATGGCACGCTGGCGGCGCGCACTGGTTTTTTGCGCCACTTGGATCACGCGGCCTTGCGCTTGGGCGGCGTAGATACGCCACTCGCCGTTATCGAGCACGGTATTGGAATAACCGAGTACCGCTTGCTGCGGCAACACCCGGTACTGGCGCGATTGGTACACCTGTGCGCCGTCGGCACTCCACACTTGTACGACAAAATCAAAATTATTACTTTCGATGCCGGGTACCGTGCGCCAGTTGAGCTGCTGGAAATCACCGTCTTGTAAAGCCAGCGCCATTTGCTGCATATGAAAATCAAACAATTTGTTGGCTTCGCGCACGATCACCTGAAACGAACTGGCAAACTGCAAGGCTGCAGTCAGCGCCATGGCCAAACCAAACAACACGATCATTTGCACACGTAAGGATTTCATGGATTTTTTTCCACCATGTAACCGACTCCGCGCACATTGACGATGAATTTCTGGCCCAATTTTTTGCGCAAGCCATGGATATACACTTCGATGGCATTGCTTTCGATATCGGTGGCACCGCCAAACAGGTATTCTTCCAGTTGGCCGCGCGAGAGAATCGCACCGGGCCTGGCAATGAGCGCATCGACAATCGCCCATTCGCGCGCCGATAAAATCACCGTCTCGGCATGCCGACTGACTTGGCGCGTGCGTGCCTTAATGCTGACCTCGCCATGGCGATACACATCATCGATACGGCCGCAAGCACGCCGTACCAACGCATGCATGCGGGCGATCAGTTCATCGAGGTCGAAGGGTTTGATCAGATAATCGTCGGCACCGGCATTGAGACCGGCCACCCGTTGTGGCACCGTGTCACGCGCCGTCATCAGCAAGACCGGCAAGCTGTCGCCACGCTTGCGCAACGCGCGCAGAATTTCCATGCCATCGCGTTGCGGCAGACTCAAGTCCAGCAACAGCACATCGTAGTCATGCAGTTGCAGCGCTTGTTCGGCATCGTCGCCGTTATTGATCCAGTCAACCAGATTAGCTTCGCTCTCGAGCGCAATCTGAATATTTTCACCGATCATGGGATCGTCTTCGACCAGCAGAATTTTCATATTGACGCCTATGCCCGGCAATGACGGACTACAGCGCCGCCTTCAGGCGCTATTGTAAGCCATACGGGAACGACTTCAGGCGGCGCTGCGCTTTTTCGCCTCTTCGTCGTACAACTCTTTCTTCGACAATTTGCCAACCGGTGTCTTCGGCAATTCGGCGCGAATTTCTATCGCCTGTGGCATTTCATGCTTGCCCAGTTTATCCTGCAAAAATGCTTTCAATTGCTCGAAACTCAAGTCACTCTGACCGGTCTTGAGTTTAATGAAAGCCTTCGCCGCTTGGCCGCGATAAGCGTCGGGAATACCGATGACGCTGACTTCCGCCACCGCCGGATGCTGGTAAATCGCTTCTTCGATATTGCGCGGATAAACGTTGTAACCACCCGATAAAATCATGTCCTTGGTACGATCGACGATGTAGACATAGCCGTCGCTATCCATGTAGCCAACGTCGCCGGTGCGGAAATAGCCATCGGCCGTGAAGGCACTTTGATTGGCTTCGGGTTTGTTCCAGTATCCGCGCATGACATTGGCCCCGGCCACACAAATTTCGCCGCGCTCGCCGGCGGCGACATACTGACCCGGGGCGTCCAAACTCTCGAATTTGAAATCGATGCCCGGTGTCGGCAAGCCGCATGAACCAGGTTTGCGCACGCCTCCGAGCGGGGTGAAGGTACCGGTGGGTGAGGTTTCAGTCATGCCCCAGCCTTCCAATAAATGACAACCGGTCAGTATTTGAAATTGCTGCAATACTTCGCCCGGCAAGGGTGCGCCGCCGGAATTACAAAATTTCAGCGCACTCAAATCGTAATGACCGATATCAGGGTAATGAATGATGGCCGTATACATGGTCGGTACACCGGGGAAGATAGTAATTTTTTTGTTGGTCAAATCCTTGACCACGGCATCAACATCGAAACGGCTGTGCAAAATAATTTCCGCACCCAAGCGTATGCCGAACAACATGTCGACAGTCAGCGCATAAATATGGAACAAGGGCAGCACTGCCAGCAAGCGTTCGCGCCCTTCCATCAGCACACGCGGTGTGACATTGGTGGTTTCCATGATTTGGCTGCATGCCGTGGTTAAGTTCGCATGCGTCAGCATGGCCCCTTTCGGCAAACCGGTGGTGCCGCCGGTGTACTGCAATACCGCGATTTGCTCGACCGTTTGCGCGCTGGCCAGCATTTGGTAAGCACCGTCGTTATCGATCAAGTCAGCAAACAAGACATGTTGTGCATCGCTCGGTATGCTGCACAGCTGACCGGCCTGGCTAAGGTGTGCATGCAGCGCCGCCGGTTGCGGCGACATTTCGGCCAGATTTCCGACGATCAGCTTTTGCAAGCGCGTGGTGCCGAGCATCTGCGCCATCTGCGGATAGAGCATGCTCATATCGAGCGTCACCAGAAAATCGGTATGACTGTCTTCGATTTTATGCTTGAGCACTTGTGCTGCATCGAGCGGCGAGTAATTGACGACAATGGCGCCGGCTTGCAGGATAGCGAAAAAACAAATCACATAGTGTGGTGTATTCGGAAGAAATAAGCCGACATGCATGCCCGGCTTAAGCCCGAGTCGCTGCAGACCGCAAGTCGCGCGATCGACCATATCCTGCAATTGGCGATAGCTGAGTCGCTGTCCCATGAATTCCAAGGCCGGTTGCAGCGGCCATTTGGCCACCGCATCGTGCAGCAATTGCGGCACGCTCGAAGTTGGCAAGTCGGCATCCCAGCGTACGCCGGCGGGGTAAGAGGTGGTCCATGGTGCAGTGCTCATTTTCAGTCTCCTCAATCGATCGTTGTTTCAAATGACTATCACATGCGACAAAAGCCGACACACAAGCAGGTCCCCCTGTTGTGTGCCGGCGCTGTCCTTACTGTCCTGACGGTTCTGAACATCGACGCCGTTTACTTCGCCGTCGCGTATTTTTTTAACTCCATCTTACCGATCTGATTGCGATGCACTTCATCAGGACCATCGGCCAGACGCAGGGTACGGGCTTGGGCGTAGGCATAGGCGAGACCGAAATCATCCGACACACCGCCACCACCATGCACCTGAATGGCCCAGTCGATCACTTGGCAAGCCATATTCGGTGCTGCCACTTTGATCATAGCGATCTCCTTGGCCGCCGCCTTGTTGCCGACCGTATCCATCATTTGCGCCGCATTCAATACCAGGAAGCGCGCCTGATCGATCAAAATGCGGGCATTGGCAATGCGCTCCAGCGTTACCCCTTGTTCGGCCACGCGCTTACCGAAGGCGACCCGGGTCAGCGAGCGCTTGCACATGTCTTCGAGCGCGCGTTCAGCCAAACCGATCAAGCGCATGCAATGGTGAATCCGGCCCGGACCGAGACGACCTTGGGCAATTTCAAAGCCGCGCCCTTCCCCCAGCAATATATTACTCAGCGGTACTCTTACGTTATCGAACAAGACTTCACCATGACCATGCGGCGCATCGTCGTAGCCGAACACCGGCAAGGCCCGCAGTATCGTCACGCCAGGCGTATCGCGCGGCACGATAATCATCGATTGCTGAGCATGGCGATTGACATTATCAGGATCGCTCTTACCCATGAAAATAAACAATTGGCAGCGCGGGTCATTGGCACCGGACGACCACCACTTGCGACCGTTGACCACATACTCATCGCCATCGCGACGTATTGAGGCTTCGATGTTGGTGGCATCGGAAGACGCAACGGCCGGTTCGGTCATCGCAAAACACGAGCGTATTTCGCCACGCAACAAGGGGGCCAACCATTGCTGCTGCTGGGCCGCGCTGCCGTAACGAGCCAATACTTCCATATTGCCGGTATCCGGCGCCGAACAATTGAACACTTCGGCCGACCACAAGGAGCGCCCCATGATTTCGCACAGCGGCGCGTATTCCAGATTCGTCAAACCGGCACCATGATCGGATTGCGGCAAGAACAAGTTCCACAAGCCGGCGTCACGTGCGCGGCGCTTCAGTTGTTCGACGATACGGGTCGGTATCCACGGGTTACCGGCTTGGCGATTGGCCGCGATTTCTGCATAGAAAACGGCTTCGTTAGGATAAATATGTTCGGCCATGAAAGCGCTCAAACTGTGTTGCAATTGCTGCACTTTATCGCTGTATTGAAAGTCCATGAAATGCTCCTTGAATGGTGAAACTTAGCTGACGAGATAGCCGCCGTCGACATTGATGCAAGCGCCGGTGGTATAACTTGAGGCTGGCGAGGCCAGATACAAAATGGTGCCAGCCATTTCTTCCGGCTCGGCGATACGCTGCAAAGGAATGCGCCGCAAGGCCCGCTCCAAAATCTCCGGATTATGAAACAAAGCCGAAGCAAACTTGGTATCAGTCGCACCCGGCAACAGCGCATTGACGCGCACGCCAAGCGCCGCGCATTCGAGCGCGAACGATTTGGTCATGGCAATCACGGCCGCTTTGGTAATTGAATAAATCCCTTGCATCGCGCCGGGCACGACGCCATTGACTGAGGCGACATTGATGATGCTGCCACCACCATGCAGGGCCATCAACTTGACGCCGGCCGTGGACATGAAAAAATAACCGCGGATGTTGACGTCGACCGTCTTTTGAAACGCACCGACATCGGTATCGGTGATATGACCGAAATGCGGATTGGTCGCGGCATTATTGACCAAGATATCGAGCCGACCATGCGTGGCCGTGATGCCGGCAAACAAGGCGTCGATCTGTGCCAACTCGCCGATATGACAAGCGCGTGCCTCGGCGCGGCCGCCGGCGGCGACGATTTCAGCCACCACCGCCGCACACGCTTCCTGCTTGCGGCTGGAGACGATCACATAGGCGCCCTGCGCGGCCAAAGTACGCGCCGCCGCCGCACCGATACCGCGACTGGCACCGGTCACGAGGGCGATTTTTCCAGTCAAATCAAAACTGTCGTTCATCATGCTGTCCTATACATAAGTAATGTTGCGTGAATCATTCAAGACTTCAAGATGAGAAAAATTATTCAAGCCGGCCAAACCCAGTCGTCCCGGTTGTACATGCAAACGCGTCACGCCACTATTGACCAGCGACCAGTTGAGTTCGGAAAATTTAGCGTCGGGAAAACCCAATACATGCTGGCACAAGGCAGAGATCGTGCCGCCGGAAGTAAAGATAGCGATATGTTTGGCATCGTCAGCAAGCGCCAACTGACGCGTTAAGGCAGCGATACAGCGCTGGCTGAACGCTGGCCACGTTTCACTGTAGTCGGCGGCATGCAAACCGGACATCCAACGCGTGATCGCGGCAGCAAAGATCGCTTGAAATTCCTGCTTGCCATTGACGGTATTGAGCAGAAAATGCTTGACTGCAGCCGGATCGTCGAAGGCTGGCATATGTCGCGCCAGCACCTCGTGGTGATTGTATTCGTTAAAACCGGCATCGGCAGCTTGCCAGCGACCTTGATCGCCAGCACCAAGTTCTGCCATGCAAGCCGCGGCAGTTTGTTGGTGCCGCATCATGGCACCGCAGATCACGCGATCCGGCACCAGTGCCCGAGCAGCCCACCAGCGTCCGAGGTGCTGCGCTTGTTGTAAGCCTAATGGTGACAATTGATCGTAATTTTGGCTGCCAAAGGAAGCCTGTCCATGACGCACGAGGTAAATCTGTGCCATTCCCGCTCCACTCAAATGAAATTACTGAGTCCTCAGTCTACGGCCGCGTCTATAATTGATCAAATGAATAGTTATTATCAAACATTATTAATCTCATGCATATATCACGCGTCGATTTGAATTTATTCATCGTCTTTGAGGCGATTTACAACGAAGGTACGGTCACGCGTGCGAGCATACAATTGAATTTGACGCAACCGGCCATCAGTCACGCTCTCAAACGCTTACGCACACTGTTCGACGACCCCTTGTTTGTGCGCCAAGGACAAATCATGGTCTCAACGCCACTGGCGCGCAGCATCATCGAACCGGTGCGGCAAGCGCTGCGCGGCTTGGAGATGACCCTGACCGATAGCGGAAAATTCAACCCCGCATTGGAAAACAAGCAATTTCATTTGGCATTGCGCGATGTACTGGAAGCAACAGTGCTGCCGCCATTGTTGGCGCAAGTCACGCGTACCGCCCCCGGTATCAATCTGGCAGCGATTCAGGTGGAACGGCGCGAACTTGTCAATGAATTGGCGGCCGGCACGCTCGATGTCGCCATCGACATGCTGCTGCCCTTGCCAAATCAAATACGACGCCAGCAAATCTCACGTGACACGACCGTGGTTTTGGCGCGCGCCGGCCATCCGCTGATCAGCGGCACACTCAGCCTCGAACAATATTTGGACGCCGAGCACATTCTCGCCAGTTCGCGCCGGAAAGGGATGGGCTTGGAAGATTTTGAATTGAGCCGGCTAGGCTTGCAAAGGCGTATACGCTTGCGCTGCCAACACTATTTTGCCGCTTGTCGCGTGGTCAGCCAGACTGAATTGCTGCTGACGATGCCTGAAGCCTATGCCAGAATAGCGAATGAACAATTCGGCAATCAGATTTTACCGCTGCCGTTGAGCATGCCCTCTTGGGATGTGTATTTGTACTGGCACCAAAATGTGACGCTCGACCCAGCCAATCTCTGGCTCAGGGAGCAGATCATGCAAGCATTTGCCTGATACCGGCAGAGTGTTGCTATGCTTTGGCCGGCGGCGGCTCGGGCAGCAGACAGGCATCGATGATTTGCAAATCATTATCTTTGGCAAAACTGAGGACAAAATGATAAGCCAATGGCTCAATTTCACGTATCGCCTCGTTAACTACCACCGAACGTATGCCATTCAACAGTATCGGTCGCACATACGGGGAATATTGCAGGTGTGAGTGACGCCCGCCATCAGGACTGAAACAGGACATGGCGCCGCACAGACGCTCCGCCCAATCGCTGGGGCGAAATGGCTTTCCATCGCTGGTGATACCTTGGATGAAAAACTCACGGACTGGTGGCAAGTGCGTTTTTTGGGAATCGGCCATGTGCTCGGCTAGTAGTGATGCTACATTGGAAAGAACGCCATATCATCATGTGACACGTCATTTCAGAATACATGGGTATTATATCTTATAGAAGACTGAGTTCGAAATCTTCGTATCAGATATATCCACATAGTCCAGCTAATATAGAGGATTTTCGCTGTGAGTAAAGCCCTCAATGTCGCGGCCTCAGGCGCTGATGGCAGCACGTTATTGCGAAAAAGCCGCTTGCTCATAAAGCAGACAAGTGGATAATTAAAAGATATGAACGTGCATGAGGAGTCCAATAATGAATGCCATCCCCTTCAATACCCTGCGCATGACTGAACAACTCGAAGCCGCCGGCGTGCCTCCACAGCAAGCAAAAGCACAGAGTAGTCTGTTGGCAGAAATCATGCAAGCTGAGCAAGCTGGTCTACGCGAACATATTTCCGATAAACAAGATATCAATGAAAAGCTGGTCAAAATGGATTGCAGCATTACTGCGCTGCGCACCGAAATTGGCATCAACATGGAAGCTTCCCAGCAAGAAATGAAATCAGATATGACAATCTTTCGTCACCAGATACGGGCTGACATGGATGCGTTTCGTCAAGAAATGCGGGCTGACATGGATGCGTTTCGTCAAGAAATGCGGGCCGAAATGGCTGCGTTTCAGCAAAAAATACATTCCGAAATGGAAGTATTCCGCCGGGAGATTCAAGCTGAAATGGCTGCATTTCAGCAAAAAATGCGGTCCGATATGGATGCATTTCGCCAAGAGATGCAAGCCGAGTTCGCTGCATTTCGGCAAGAGACGAAGTCTGACATTGCCAGACTTGAGCACGTACTACTGAGAAAAATAGCTAAAACTCAATCCGACAATATTCGCTGGATCGTTTCGGCAGGTATAGTCCAGAGCGCACTGATTACCGGCCTCATGCTCAAGCTGGCGCATTAAAGAAGCCCGGATTTAATCCGCGCTTCCTCAGGCCACGAACGCTCAGATCCAGACCGCAAACGACAATAACAGCAGCAACAGCATCCACAACAACAAGGCCCGCCAAACCAGCCCAACCGCGCTTTGCAGGGCGCGTGGTGAGGCTTCGGCACCGGGTTGGCTTTCCAGTTCCAGGCTATCCATGTCGACAGCACTGGCATCGGCTTGCAGTAACAAGGCTTTTTCTTCCGGCTCGCCAAGGCGCACGCCCAGCGCACCGCCACCGGCAGATAAGATGATACCGACAAGCTCATCGTGCCAGCGCTCGGCATAATTGCGCCAAGAGTACACGGCATCTTCAAAATTGCCGACCACGGCAAAGGCGGCGGCCGTCAAGCGTGCTGGCACCCAGTCTATCCAATAAAATACTTTTGTTGCATATATGCCAAATTCTTCATTTTTCATGTGCTCGGGTTCCGTCCAAGCACGCGCCAGGTATTCGGCGATACGGTACATGACCGCGCAGGCCGGACCAACCGGCATGAGAAACCAAAAAAACACACCGAACACATTACGGTGCGTGGCGATGAGTGCGCGCTCAATGGCCAGACGCGAAATTTCTGTCACGCTGAGCTCGCTCGTGTCGCTGTGGGTCCACTCGGCCAGGTAACGGCGCGCGGCGTCTTCATCGCCGGAACTAAGGGCCAGTTGTATCGAAGTGAAATAATGGCTGTAACGGCGAAAGCCCAGCGTCAAATACACGATGATGACATTCCAGGCAAAGGCGGCAAACGGGCTCAGACGCAGGCACAGCCAGTGTATCAATGCCGTCGGTACCATCAGCAAGGCCACCATGATCCACCAACCGAGACGTCCATGCTTAATCTTACCGGCATTGAACGAGCCTTCTATGCGCATGGCCAGATTTTGAATCTGCATGTAAATCGGATTATCCGCGCGCAAAGGCTTGAGCTGCTCAATGAGGAGGGCAAACAGGATGGAGATAAATGTCATGATGGCTGGGCTGGAGTCGCGGCAAACGACGGTTGTCTAAGAGTTTGCTAATGCGGCAAGTGTAAACCGATTTGCCCAGATTATGAAGCTTTGTTCCTCACTGGCATCAATGAAACACCGATTAAGCCGTGCAGCGCCACAGGTTTTGTGCGCATGCAGTTTTACGCGCGCAGAAAATGAAACAAATTGCGCAACATGGCGGCGGTCGCACCCCAAATAAAATGCTGCTGATACGGCATGGCATAAAACAAGCGCTCGCCACCGCCATCGGGCAAGTGAAACAAGCGACGTTGATGGTGGCGACCATCCATCAAATACGCCAGCGGCACTTCAAATACCGCCGCCACCTCCGCCGGATCGGATTGTAAATCGAAAGGCGGATGCACCAAAGATACCACCGGGGTGACCTGATAGCCGGTACCGGTGCGATGTAAAGGCAAGGCACCGAGGACTTCGATATGACGGCGATGCAAGCCGATTTCTTCTTCCGTTTCGCGCAGCGCGGTTTCAACCGGATCGATGTCACGCTCTTCAAAACGGCCACCAGGAAAGCTGATTTGGCCGGCATGGTGGTTCAAATGGGCCGAACGCTGAGTGAGCAAAACCGACAGACCCGCAGTGCGCAACACCAAGGGAATCAGAACCGAAGCCGGATGCAAGCCGCGCTCGGCCGCACGCTCTTCGACCACTGCTTCAGGCAGCCACAGTGGTGGCGCTGCGAAGCGCTGCTGCAGCCACTCTGGTGCCAAACGCTGCGGCGCAAGCGCAGCTTCACCGGCAACCGATGCAATAGCCAGCATTTCTGGGTTAAAAGTCAATATACTCACGAGACACCGATAAAAAATTCGATCAAAATGAAAAAAAGGGACGCCGAAGCATCCCTTTTTCATATCGCGCCAGCAGATATTACACTGCTTTTGCTGCCACAACTTTACGTGCTGGCAATTTTTCTTTGATACGCGCAGATTTGCCCGAACGTTCACGCAAGTAGTACAACTTGGCGCGACGAACGTCACCACGACGTTTCACTTCGATACCAGCGATCAGTGGAGAATACAATTGGAATGTACGCTCTACGCCTTCGCCTGAGGAAATCTTACGAACGATGAAGTTCGAATTGAGACCACGGTTACGACGGGAAATCACAACACCTTCGTAAGCCTGGGCGCGCTTGCGCGTACCTTCGACAACGTTGACGCTGACTATGACTGTATCGCCAGGGGCGAAAACTGGGATATTTTTACCCAGGCGAGCAATTTCTTCTTGCTCTAATTTTTGGATCAGATCCATTTTGACACTCCGATAACCATCTTGCCGACGCTGCAGAACAAGTCTGACTGTGCCCGGTAGAGGATGGGATTAAACATGCGCACCGAAGCGGTACGCGCCTTACATTCTTGACTGATACGGCCGCAAGAAAATGTAAACATTACCAAAACTTATCAACAGTCTCAACACCGCTTATAAGCTGCTTAAAAATTTTTCATCTGCACGGGTGAGCAAACCGGCTGCACGGGCGAGCTCGATCAAATCCGGGCGTTTGTTCACACTCGCAAGGAGTGCGCGCTGACGCCGCCATTTTTCGATTTCAGCATGATTCCCGCCTAATAACACAGCAGGAACCGCGACCCCATCCAAGACTTCCGGTCTGGTGTAATGCGGACAATCAAGCAAAACATCCACGAAACTGTCTTGCACGGCCGACAAATCGTCGTGCAAGACGCCCGGAATCTGCCGTATCACCGCATCCATCAAGGCCATTGCCGGTAATTCGCCACCAGACAAGACAAAATCGCCAAGACTGATTTCTTCATCGACACAGGAATCGAGCAAACGCTGATCAACAGCTTCATAGCGCCCACATAACAAGACCATGCCAGACAAATCGGCCAGCTCCATCACGTGTCCATGACTCAAGCGTCGCCCCTGAGGCGACAAATAAATCACTTTCGGCACCGCTTTGCCGACAGCGGCTTGGCGCGCTTTCGCGGCCACTATCGCTGCCTGTAAAGGCTTGGCCATCATGACCATTCCTGGTCCGCCACCATACGGCCTGTCATCGACGGTGCGATGACGGTCAGTGGTGAAATCGCGCGGGTTCCAGAGCTTGAGCTGACATTTTTCTTGCTCAAATGCGCGCCGCGTCACCCCAGATTGGGTAAGCGCCGCGAACATTTCGGGGAATAGCGTAATGACATCAAATTGCATGAAACTGCACTCCGACGGCATAGTATTTTGCTATTTTAATAATCAACACCCCAATCAACCTGTATTTTCTTTGCAACTTGATCGACTTCTTTGACGAAATGATCGACAAAGGGTATCAATTTTTCATATTTAGGTAAGTCAGCATCAGCAATCTCGGCCGCCGCCACCCGTAAAATCGGATGCGCACCGTTATCCATCAAATCTCTGACCACACCCAAGCTTTCGCCTTCCAGGTTAACTACCTGCAAGCCGACCAGATCCATCCAGTAGAATTCACCTTTGGATAAAGCTGGGAAAAGTTTGCGTGAAATTTTTACTGCCGCGCCCTTGAGCGCTTCAGCTGCATTTCTGTCTGCCACACCGACCAGCCTGGCCACCACATCGTCGCCATGGAGTTTTGCTTCCATACGATCGATGTCGCGCCAGTCCGGCTTATCTATCCACCAAGTTTTGGAGGACAACATGGCATCAGCATCCGGCGAGTAAGGATGAATCTTTACCCACCCATGAATACCAAATGCCCCCGAGATATAGCCAACCAGAACTAAATCATCAGGAACAGGGGTTCCAACTGACATCGCGAGCAAACTATTACGCTGCTGCTTTGCTCGACAAAGCAACCAGACGAGCAACTGCCGGTGACAATTGTGCGCCTACGCCTTGCCAGTAAGCCAAACGGTCAGCTGCGACACGTACGGATTCTGCACCGCCGGTAGCAACCGGATTGTAAAAACCGATACGCTCGATAAAGCGACCATCGCGACGATTACGGGAATCAGTTGCAACGATGTTATAAAAAGGACGCTTTTTTGCGCCACCACGAGCTAAACGAATAACGACCATAATATTTCCAAAAAATGTTCTAAACGCGGAAAAAGCTGTAGATTATAGCCCGCTTGAACAAAAACAAGCAAGGACTATCGGTGATATGTGCAAGCTACCGTGGTGCATTCTACACCCTTCTGCGACTTGGTCTACAATCAGCGCCTGCACCGCAACTTGGATACCACGCAAAATGACAGTCCGACACAAAAACAAAACCCTCACCACCCTCTTGGCCGCCGTGGCTGGCAGTGTCGGCGCGCATCGCTTTTACTTACATGGCAAAACCGACAAATGGGCCTGGCTGCATTTGCTCAGCCTGCCCTTGTCGATACTGTTATCATCATTTTACTTCGGCGTACCGGGCTTATTGAGCTGGAGTCCACTGATTTTATCGCTGCTCATTGCCCTGCTGGAGACGCTGGTACTCGGCTTGATACCGGATGAAAAATGGGATCACACCTACAACCGCGACTCCGGTCAGCAAAGCGACTCATCTTGGCCACTGGCCTTGATCCTGGTGCTGGCCATGGCCTGCGGCGCCACCGCCTTGATTGCCACCATTGCCCGCGCCTTTGACTTACTCTATACCGGTGGCGCCTACGGCTGAAACACGGCGGCGCGCGCACCGCCGCCGCAACTTAAAATTGCTCGTCGGCGAGACCCAGCACACCGCTGCTGCCATCGACGATGGCGCTTTGCATACCCGGCGCTGCCGATAAAATGTGATCGGCAAAGAAACGCGCCGTAACAATTTTCGCTTCATAGAAAGCCGCGTCGCCCGCCCCTGCCTGCAATTTCTGCTGCGCGATCAGCGCGGCGCGCGCCATTTGCCAGCCGCCAAGCACGATACCAGCCAGCTTCAGATACACCACACTGCCGGCAAACACGCCTTTGACATCGGTCTTGACATTGGCGAGCACATATTCAACCACCGCCTCAAGCGCCGTCGCACCGGCCGCCAAGCGCACAGCAATCGCCACCAGCGCCGGCGTGCCGCTGGCTGTGAGCTGTGCTGCGGTGGCACGGATCTGCGCAATCAGGGCTTTAGCCGTGGCACCGCCGTCGCGCGCGGTTTTACGGCCGATCAAATCATTGGCTTGAATCGCCGTCGTCCCTTCGTAAATCGTCAGGATGCGGGCGTCACGATAATGCTGGGCCGCGCCAGTTTCTTCGATGAAGCCCATGCCGCCATGCACTTGCACGCCAGTCGAGGTGACATCGAGCGACATTTCAGTCGCCCAACCCTTGACTACCGGCACCAGGAATTCATAGACAGCCTGATTGCTGGCACGTACAGCCGCATCCGGATGGTGATGCGCCAGATCGCTGGTGGCCGCGGCCACATAAGCCAGTGCGCGCGCGCCTTCGGTCTGGGCACGCATACTCATGAGCATGCGGCGCACATCGGGGTGACGAATAATTGCCACCGGTGCAGCCGAACCGGCCAGATCGCGCGATTGCACGCGATCACGGGCGTAGCCAACCGCTTTCTGATACGCGCGCTCAGCAATCCCGATACCCTGCATGCCGACGCCAAAACGGGCCGCATTCATCATGATGAACATGTATTCGAGGCCCCGATTTTCTTGGCCGATCAAGCTGCCGATGGCACCACCATGGTCGCCGAATTGCAACACGGCAGTCGGGCTGGCCTTGATGCCGAGCTTATGCTCGATCGACACGCAATGGGCATCGTTGCGCGCACCCAGGCTGCCATCGGCATTGACGAGGAACTTAGGCACCAAGAACAGCGAGATCCCTTTCACTCCTTCCGGTGCGTCAGGTGTGCGTGCCAGCACCAGATGAACGATATTTTCGGCCATATCGTGCTCACCGTAGGTGATGTAAATTTTGGTACCAAAGACTTTAAAAGTGCCGTCATCCTGCGGCACGGCGCGCGAACGCACCATCGCCAGATCCGAACCGGCTTGCGGCTCGGTCAAGTTCATGGTGCCGGTCCATTTGCCGGAAATCAGATTTTCCAAGTACAGGGCTTTCTGCTCATCACTGCCAGCCGTCAACAAGGCTTCGATCGCGCCATCGGTCAACAAGGGACACAAGGCGAACGAGATACTGGCGGCATTGAGCATTTCTATGCATGGTGTAGCCAACAGCTTAGGCAAGCCTTGACCGCCGAATTCCTGTGGATGCTGAACACCCTGCCAGCCGGCTTGACCGAACAGCTGGAAGGCCTCTTTGAAGCCCTTACTGGTGACTACCTTCCCATCCTGCCAATAACTAGGCGCTTGATCGCCAGTCCAATTGAGCGGTGCCACGACTTCAGCGGCGAATTTGGCATTTTCTTGCAGCACAGCTTGTACCGTTTCTGCCGTCGCATCTTCGCAACCAGGCAAAGCATTGACGACAGCCAGATCAGCGAGCTCGTTGATCACAAACAGCATGTCTTTAACAGGGGCAAGATAAGTCATGGAATATTCCTGAATAAAATAGGCGTAAAAATGAAAAAAAGGGCAGGCAGGCAATATGTCATAACAATAAAAATTTTACTGTCAGTTACGCGACAAAGCACCTGTCTGCCCTGTTGATGCCGCCGCAGCGGCACCAAGGATCAGCCGAGTTCAGCGATCAATGCTGGCACGATCTCAAACAAATCGCCGACGATGCCGTAATCGGCCACGGCAAAAATCGGCGCTTCCGGATCTTTATTGATGGCCACGATAGTTTTCGAATCTTTCATACCGGCCAAATGCTGGATTGCACCGGAAATACCGACGGCGATGTAAAGTTGCGGAGCAACAATCTTGCCGGTTTGACCAACCTGCCAGTCATTCGGTACAAAGCCGGCATCGACGGCAGCGCGCGAGGCACCCATGGCGGCACCGAGTCGATCGGCCAGCGGTTCGAGCAGTTTGAAGTTATCACCTGAACCCATACCACGCCCACCAGAAACGATGACTTTGGCTGCAGTCAACTCAGGACGATCAGATTTAGCAACTTCGCGCGAAATAAAGGCCGAGATGCCGGCATCGGCAACGGCGCCAAGCACTTCCACTGCGGCGCTGCCACCGCTTGCTGCGGCATCGAAACCGGTGGTACGCACGGTAATGACCTTAACGGCATCGGCCGATTGCACGGTGGCAATGGCATTACCAGCATAAATAGGACGCTCGAAGGTATCGGGCGCATCGATTTTAGTGATTTCAGAAATTTGCGAGACATCGAGCTTGGCAGCCACGCGCGGCAAAATATTTTTACCGTAGGCCGTGGCCGGTGCCAGAATATGGCTGTAGGCAGCGGCAATGGCTAAAACTTGGGCCGCGATGTTTTCCGCCAAGCCATCGGCAAAATGGGCGGCATCGGCGTGCAGCACCTTAGTCACACCGGCAATACCGGCAACAGCAGTGGCCACGCCGCCAGCTTGAAAACCGGCTACCAGTACATGGACGTCGCCGCCGCATTGGGTAGCGGCAGTAATGGTGTTGAGCGTGCTGCCTTTGAGGCTGACATTATCGTGTTCAGCGATGACGAGTGTAGTCATAATATTTTCCTTGTGCCCCGACCGGGGTACACCTTAAAACTTGAGAGTAATGGTCTGCAAGGACCGATATCAGGCGATGACCTTGGCTTCATTGCGCAATTTGGCAACCAAGCTAGCGACATCAGGCACGATGATGCCGGCGCTGCGTTTTGCCGGTTCAGTCACTTTCAGTGTTTTCACGCGTGAGCTGACATCGACACCCAGATCGGCCGGCTTGACATTGTCGAGCGTTTTTTTCTTGGCTTTCATGATGTTAGGCAGCGTCACATAGCGCGGCTCATTGAGGCGCAAATCCGTGGTGATGATGGCAGGTAAAGTCAACGACAAAGTTTCCAAGCCACCATCAACTTCACGCGTCACCACGGCTTTGCCGTCGACGATCGCGACTTTGGAGGCAAAAGTCGCTTGTGGCCAGCCCAGCAAAGCAGCCAACATTTGGCCGGTTTGGTTGCAATCATCATCAATCGCTTGCTTACCGAGGATAATCAATTGCGGTTGTTCTTTGTCGGCCAAGGCCTTGAGCAATTTTGCCACAGCCAATGGTTGCAGTTCAGCATCACTCTCAACCAAGATGGCACGATCGGCACCAATCGCCATAGCGGTACGCAAAGTTTCCTGGCATTGCGTAACACCGCAAGATACCGCGATCACTTCGGTCACGGCACCCGATTCTCTGAGTCGGGTGGCTTCTTCAACCGCGATTTCATCGAAAGGATTCATGGACATTTTGACATTGGCGATATCGACGCCTGAGCCATCAGATTTCACACGGACTTTCACGTTGTAATCGACGACGCGTTTGACTGGTACCAGGACTTTCATTTTCTTCCTTTATGAGCTGATAGGAAATACAAAGATGATGCGAATAGGGTTTGCAGCGGCAAAATGACCACACGCCAGAAAAGCGAGTTTAATTCTTTTGAGCGATCTGTGGCGACAAATTGACGTATACGTAAATCTTTCCGATTATAAATCGAAATCCTTAATACTTGGCATAATTTAGCACGATCGTTCCTTTTCCGGAATGCATTCTGCTAGAGCAAAGCACCTAATCAGGCTGATCTACGGCCTGATCCTGAAAAGATAGACCGCGACATATCCGCTCGCCGCAAAAAAATACTCCGCAACCAGTAAGATCGCGGAGTATTTTTTAATTCAACTCATTCAGGCGTCGATGGCTGCCCGTCCGAGTGCCGAATCATCACTGAAGAAACCATCGATACCGGTTTCGATATAGCGCTTCATTTCGGCGATGGAGCCGGCCTCATTGCGGGCATTGAGGTCACTGCCCTGGCGGAAATCAGCTGCCAGAAAGACATTTTCCGGACGGAAAGTCCAGATATGTACGAGCAAGCCGGCTTGATGCGCATCGCTGACGAATGAGGTCGGCGCCAACAAACGTGCATCTTTGCCCAGCGGGATAATGGCACGCGTCGGCGGGGCGATAACATCGGCATACTTGGCCACCTCACGCATACCGGCCGGCGTGATCATTTCTGCGAAGCTGGTGTGACCACCGGCGGCAGCCACATCACTCGGCAGCACAGCCTCGCTGACTACCAATTGCATCAATCGTATGTTAGCCGGCCGCCCGAGCTGCTTGCGCAGATATTTCAGGTTGGCGACTTCGAACGATTGAATTTCGATCGGTGCACGCCGACTATATTCGTGCGCCATCAAGGTGGCAACGAAAGTATCTTCCATCGGCAAGCCGACGCTGGCAAAGTAGGTCGAGCTTTTCAATTCAGGCACAATACCGATGACACGCCCACGCGTGGCCGATTCTGCGGCAACGAAGTCGATGATTTCCTCAAACGAGGGGATTTGAAATTGCCCGTTGTAAGCGACGTTACCCAAACGTATCGTCGACAAGCGTTCCACGGCGCGCAAGGTCTTCAATTCGCTCAAGGTAAAGTCGTCGACAAACCAACCATCATGTTCAACCCGGTCTATGGTTTTTTTGCGGCGGCGATTGGCAAACTCCGGCCGAGTACTGACATCCGTGGTATCCGACAAATGGTTTTCATGGCGCGCGACGAGCACGCCATCTTTTGTCATCACCAAATCCGGTTCGACATAGTCGGCCCCATCGGCAATCGCTTTGGCGTAAGACGCCAAGGTATGCTCAGGGCGCAAAGCACTGGCACCACGGTGAGCGAACAGCAAGGGCTTGGTTTGTGGCGATAAGCGTTGCACCGTGGCTTGCGCCATGGCGAAACGCGGCAAGCTACCCAAGACCATGCCGGCCGCCGCCGTTTTGAGCAGAGTGCGGCGGGCAAAACCTGCTTGCGTGATCAATTCTATACGCATCAGAAGTCTGCCTTGACGGTCAAGAAAGCTTGACGTGGAGGAATCGGATAAACGGCATAACTGCCGCTGACGGCGTAGCTGCCGTTCAGTTCCAAGCTACCTTGGCGGTTTGCCAGATTCGTCACGGCGATATTCCAGCGTGGATTTTTAATCAAAGTGCTTGGCAATGGCAATTTGCCAGCAATGTTCAAACCCATCAAGAAATAACTCGAGATCGACAAATCGTTGGTGTACGTGGCATAGCGACGACCGACAAAATCGCCGGTCAGTTGGACATCGACGTTAGCAATATTGGCCGAGGCGACGAATTTATTCATCCACTTCGGTGCCCCTGGCACGCTCTTGTCAGCGGTCAGAATCAGACTGGAACCGGAAGTGTAATTGTCTTGGTACTTAGAATCATTATAAGAGACGGCGTCGTACAGGGAAAAATTCTGACCAAAATGCAAGGTGCCGGCCAGATCAACGCCATTGGTTTTGACCGTGCCAACGTTCGCCAACAAGGTGGTGCCGCCGACGAAAGAGGTGATGATAGGGTTGGAGCTAACCGCCAACAGACGATTACTGAAATCCACATGATACAGATCGATCTGCCCCTCAAAGGCCGTGATCGGGCCTAAGTTGAGCTGGCGTTTGTCACGTAAGCCCAACTCGAAGGTGAGCGAGGTTTCCGGTTTGGCCGTGGCAGCGAACAAGTTGAAGGCCGCTTGTGTTGCTAAGCTCCACGGCGAAGCACCGCCGCCGCCATAGGTAACAAACTGACGCATATTTTGCTGAATGCTGGCAAACAACTGGTCGTGCGCATCGATATCCCAACGCATACCCACTTGCGGCAGGAACCATTTTTTGGTGTCGATCTGCCCCTCTGGTAAGCCAGTGGAACCACTGCCGATGGCAGCCGGTAATTCTTGCACCGGGAAAGTCCCGTTCGCAAATTGCAAACTCGATTTGAAGCCGGCTTGCAGGGCTAAATCAGGACGCACTTTCCATTCATCTTGCAGATAAAATTGTAGTACTTGATTATCGATACTGCTGCCGTATTGGGTAATGAGCGGGCTGGCTAAATTACCAGGGCGCGTGTACGGTGAGGAAGGATTAGCCAGATTGAGCGCATACCAGCGACGATACGCGGTGGATTGGTTGTGTTCGGCCCAAATACCGGTTTCAATGCTGTGCGCATCAAGGTCGATGTGCAGGGTAGAAATGAGACCTTTCCGGTTGATATTGTATTCCGTGGTGCGGGTGGCATAACCGGAATTACCGAACACTTGTTTCAGATTTTGATTCGGAAAATAGACACTGAACAGTGCCGGCAATCCAGCCTGATTGATCGGCCCAGCTACCACACCGACGCCATCATCATGGTGGTAATAGAATTGATTCGACCAAGTGATGTTATCGTTCAGATAGGCATCGTACTTGAGGTAAGCGAGCTTATCAGTACGCTGCGCATCGCTGTAGTAATTCTGAAAATTGGAACCGGCAGCAGCCGGTGGCGCGCCGGCGGTACTCAGATAATTTAAGGCTGCATTAAAATCAGGGTACAGAAACGGTCGGGTGTAAGGCGAACTGATGGTCGGCGAATGCAGGATACTGTCTTCGTTCGGTTCAGTCTTATCTGACCAATCGGCATACACCGTCAGCTTGCCGGATTTTCCTTGATGAATGAACTTCGCATTGACTTGATCATCGCTCTGGCGACCATCGAAATCCCAGGCTTTGGCTTCGTGATGCAGCACTGACACATAGGCACTGTTACCCTCGCCGAATTCACCGGTATCGACACGCACGAAACTGCGTGAAGCATTGTGACTGCCGACAGTTTGTTGGACATTGATATTGCGTTCCTTTTGCGGATCGCTGGAATAGGTTTCTATCGCACCGCCTAAGTTACTGGTCGAGGCCGTGCCGAGATCGGCCGCACCGGTTGACAGTACTACGCGGCGTACGTTTTCGCTGGTGACGGCGCGCTGTGGCGATAAGCCGTTGTAGTTACCGTATTGTTGATCACCGAGTGGCACACCATCCATGGTGTAACCTAATTGTTGACCATTAAAGCCATGTACCACCAGCGAAATATTTTGCTCATTATTTCCCCATGGGTCGGCCGTTTGGAAGCTCACGCCAGGCAGGGTTTCCAAGGCTTTCAAAGGATTTACACCGGGTATCACTTTCTGAATTTCTTTGCCGCTCATGGTGACACTGGAACGAGTTTTTTCCGATGAAATTTCTACCGTGCTGACACTGGCATCGGATGCAGCAGCAGCAGTTGGTGCTGCTGCTACGGTGAGATTTTGTCCGATTGCAGGTGCGGATAGTGCTGCACACAAGGTAGCAACAGCTACAGTAATATGGGACGGTGTAAGCTGAAACGAACGAATGGAACGACGCATTTTTATTCCTGATTTTTTTTAAATAAAATATTTACCCTGAGGCGCTAAGATAACTGCGCAATATGACTGGCTTATGTCATTACAAAGTGCTTTTTCAAAAAAAAATTCACAAGCTTAGTTAAAAAAAATGCGGGAATTTTTGCCGAATTGAGGCATAAAAAAAACGCCATTTCCAATGTATGGAAAATGACGTTTTCAGCGCATCCGTGATCAAGCAATCGAAGGTGAGACTGGTTTTCCCTGCCGAAACGCAGAGCAATTTCCTTGCTTATTGCACCGCTGGATCAGCATCGAGACCGACAGTACGACCAGGAAAACCGGCAGCATCGAAATACCTTGTGGTGCCGACTTGTTGATAGTTAAGAATAGTGCGCAAGCCGGTTTTTGTCGGGGCAGATTTAATCGATGCTTTGATTACTTTCGGCATCTTGCCATCGGTCATTGCTTCGCTCATCACGCGACCAAGCAACTTACCTTGATCAGGTATGCTGAGTTTCAAAATAGCCGCAATGGTCTTACCGATATCGGCATTACTCACTGGTGCGGTATCAAGAAATTTTTGTTTGAAATCAGGGCCATAAGCGGCAGTAAAATTAAAGGTATCGGCACGACTGAAACTGCCATGCATGCCCTGCCCTTGCTGCAAACCGGTATCGGAAATTTCAACTGCACAGGTGTAAGGCTGGGCGCAACCGGTGGAGAAAGATTTGAAGTTGACGACGATGGCCGGCATCGGTGTGACCGCAGTCCCTTGCAAGTTAATATCGCTCAGAGTCAGGGTGCCGGGAAATTTCCCCAAACGGCTATCGACAAATAAGCCACTGACATAATCTTGCGTCAGCAAGGCAGCGATGACTTTACCAGCCAGGGCATGGGCCTCTGCTTTGCTCGCTTTCGCTGGTAAATAAATCAGGTCAGAGCCGCCATTGCCGGCCACGACGACGAGCGGGTTAGCAGGATCTTTACCTAATACGCCGTTGGCAAACTTAGGATGGGCATCTGGCAGAATCGGCGCATTTTTTTGATCGGGATCGGCCAAAGGCAGGTCGAGTAAATGCGCCAAGTCTTTGGCTAAAAATCCTGGTGGGATAAATCCGACTGGCACGTCAGCGTAGTGCAGCTTGGCTGATGGACTGGTCGCGCTTTGCTTGGAAATGGTAGAAAATCCGTGATCGGCCGACACCACAATATCAGTAGTTTGATCGAGCCCTAAGGCGACCAAGGTTTCACGGATTTGGCGTAAATTATCATCGGCATTTTTGATCGCGGCCAGCGAGGTCGGACCATTAATTCCCGGCACCAATTGATTCAAACTGTCGCCTTGATTATGCTGACTGCCATCGGGATCGCGGGACCAAAATACAGCAATGAATGGCTTATCGTCTTGCTTGAATTTGCTCAAAACTACTTTATTGAATAAATCGGCAAACCACTGTTGTTGCGTGACATTGGCAGCCAAGGTACCGGCGGTCGTGGCATTGCCAGATTTACCGTTTTCGCCGCGCGTCGGTGCCACGCTGGCGATGCCTGAAGTGCGCAGCGCTTCAAGCATCCAAGGGGCCAAGGGAATGCCATTCGGCGTGCCGGTGGAGTCGTCGACGATGACACTTTGTTGCCCGGTTCGTTCGGTGTGATCAAAAATCAGCACCGGTCCTAATTTGCCAACGCTTGCCGTGTTGAAGCCAGCCTTACGGGCCGCTTTCAACAGTGTGTCGGCATTGAGGTAGTCGCCGGCAAAATGTTCGTCGACATCACCGAGTACCGGATCACTTTCCAAGAATGGGGTCACGGAAAAGCCTGCCCCCGGAACCGGGTAGCCGGTGTAAATAGTATTACTGAAATCACCGGTGTCACCCAGATGATGGCCGGTCGCCATGGCGGAGGCATTGGCGGTGGTAAAGGTCGGAAATAAGGAATGGCTGTTATTGAAAGTGACGCCGGCATCGCGCAAGGCCGCCATGTTCGGTGCTGTTGCGGCGCTGACCATTTGGGCGCGCAAGCCATCGGGCACGAATAAGATGACATTATGCGGCTTGTCCGCGGCGTAAGCGGCCATACACAGCGTGGCGCTGATGACCAAAGCAATTGCTTGTTTGCGTTTACATTTCATGTATTTCTCCGAATTTGAAATCACCTTGCCCGGCTTGTCTTTGCCGAGCTACTGCCAGTCAATTTGATTTTATTGACGAAAATGAGAGGGGGATTATCAAGCAAAAGGCTTGAATGAGAGAAATATTTAAGGTCTGACGGTGAAAAATACTGTGTGTCTGTCGTGTTTTTACAGCAAAGCTAGGGACGTTATACAGCGGTCATAAACGAAGCTTACAATAGGGCTCTTAGGCCCTGCTGCGCCTCATTGCAAAGCTGGAGTTGCATTTTCTTTGTAATAAAAAAGCCCGATACACACGGTATCGAGCCTCTTGGGATTGCCACCAGCGAGCGAAGGCTAAGGCCGGTCGCTCAGAGCTTGATGTGTCACAAGCTCGTCACTTGCGTTTGATATAGTATTCGAATTCATTGCTGCTTTCCTGATGCGACAACAATTCGTTGCCGGTTTGTTTGGAAAACGCTTTGAAGTCACGCACTGAACCGGGGTCGGTTGCCAATACATGCAGCACTTCGCCGGTAATCATATCAGCTAAGGCTTTTTTTGTTTTCAAGATCGGCAGTGGGCAGTTGAGTCCGCGCGCGTCCAGTTCTTTATTGAATTGCATTATCTTTCCTTGTGCATCTGGGCACAGTGCACGATAAATAAATCGCCCGATACGATCAGGCCAGACCAAGTTTACTCTATGCACTAATTCTACCGGAATTTTCATTCGCATGGTGCAATGCAACACACTTACAACATTAGCTTATTCTTTGCACAATTAAAGCGCACTAAAATGTGGCAAATCGCTGCTATCAAGGCAAAATGTTTTGCTGCCAATCAATAAAATTTGGCACCAAGCCCTGTCCGCGCATCCAGTCAGCCAGCGCATAACCGGTGCCGGTGTTCCAAGGGCGTAATTTAGCCGGTGCAATCAGCCGGTATTCAAGCAATTCCTCGGACAAACTGATTTCACCGCTTGCCACCACATGATAGGCCAAAATGACTTCATTCTTTTGAGCAAATTCATACACGCCGATCAGCTTGACGGCTTGCGCATCGAGATTGGTTTCCTCTTTCACTTCGCGCATTACCGCTTGCTCTGGTGTTTCACCGCGTTCCATGAACCCGGCAATGAGGGCGAATTTATTTTCCGTCCAAGCCGCATTGCGCGCCAACAGAATGTGACCAGCCACTTCCAGCACCGCTGCCACGACGGGCACAGGATTATCCCAATGAGTCCAGTGGGCCTCTGGACATGTCAGTCGCGTCAAGCTGGGGTCATGCGCATCGCCACGCGGCACCAGTGCGACGGCACAAACTGGGCAATAGCGCAAGGCCGTCATGATTGACGCACCGGCATCGTTGGTTGATGCGGGTGCAGTCGCGCCATCGAATAACTATCGGCAAACAAGCCATTGCGTAAGCTGGCACCACGATGCGTGCCTTCGATATCGAAACCGAATTTCTTGTACAGATGTACGGCCGCCGCACTATCACAAAAGACCATCAATTCTATGCGCAACAAATTGAGCCAGTTATCAGACAGGCTCAGTAACTCGGTCAGCAAAGCGGTGCCGACGCCGCGTCCAGTAAACGAATCAGCCACGCCCAGGCTCAGGGTGGCGACATGCGAACGTCGTGGCGTCGTCTCGATGTGCAGGCCGGCCGTGGCGACAATCACGCCGTCGTAAATAGCGACGAGTAAGGTGTCATCACGGCTGACTTGGCGCAAACGCTCCTGCCATAGATCGACAGAAGGATGCGGCAATTGCAAGGTAGCGGCATAGGTACCGCTGCTGGCATAGACCCGTTGAATCTGGGCCGCATCAGAGAGTTCCGCACGACGGATATGTATCATAAGCGCGCGTTGATCCACTCAGGCACAGCTGCCAGCGCTTTGGCCAAGCCGCTCGCATCGGTACCGCCGGCCTGCGCCATATCAGGACGGCCACCGCCTTTGCCGCCTACTTGTTGCGCAACGAAGTTCACCAGATCGCCCGCCTTGATTCTGGCGGTACTGTCGGCCGTGACGCCGGCGATCAAAGTCACTTTTCCTTCATTGACAGCCGCTAACACAATGGCTGCGGTTTTCAGCTTGTCTTTGAGCTTATCCATGGTTTCACGCAGCGCTGTCAGGTCGGCACCCTCAAGCGTGACGGCCAACACCTGTATGCCCTGAATATCTAGGGCTTGGGAGAGCAATTCGTCACCTTGATTACTGGCCAGTTTCGACTTCAAACCAGCCAATTCTTTTTCCAAGGCTTTGACGTGGTCTTGTACCTGGGTGATACGCGGGATTAATTCTTCGGCCGGCGCTTTCAAGGCGGCGGCGGCTTGGTTGAGGCGCGTACTGAGGTTTTGTACCAGCGTGAGGGCGACTTCACCGGTAACGGCTTCGACCCGACGGATACCGGCTGCGACACCGCCTTCGGCGACAATTTTGAACAGGCCGATATCACCAGTACGAACGACGTGGGTACCGCCGCACAATTCGCGCGAACTGCCGATGTCGAGCACCCGCACTTCATCGCCATATTTTTCACCGAACAAAGCCATGGCACCGTGTTTGACGGCGTCATCATAGGCCATCGATTGTGCACGGGTGGCGCTGTTGGCGAGAATTTCGCGATTGACCAGGGTTTCGACGCTGCGAATTTCTTCGCTCGAGAGCGGCGCATTGTGGCTGAAATCGAAACGAGTTTTTTCGACGTCGACCAAGGAACCTTTTTGTGCGACATGGCTGCCCAAGACTTCGCGCAAGGCTTTGTGCATCAAGTGGGTGGCGGAGTGATTGCGCATGATCTGAGCGCGCACATCCAAGGCAACGCTGGCGTTGATGCTTTGCCCCAGTTGCAGGCTGCCGTTTTGCAGCACACCGTGATGGCCGAACACATCGGCCTGTACTTTGAGCGTATCACTGACGGCAAACAGACTGCCGTCGGCCACCACCAGCGTGCCGCAATCGCCGCACTGCCCGCCCGATTCGGCGTAAAACGGTGTGGTATCGAGTACCACAATGGCCAATTGACCGACCGTGATCGCTTGAACGGCGCTGCCATCGACGTAGAGGGCGACGACTTTGGCTTCTTGTTGCAAGTGTTCGTAACCGACGAAGCGGGTTTTTTCACCGCTGTAGTCAATCGCTGCTGCCATTTTAAATTTACCGGCGGCGCGCGCGGTTTGTTTTTGTCGGTCCATGGCCGCGGTGAAGCCGGCTTCATCGAGGGTAACATGGCGTTCGCGACAGATATCGGCGGTCAGATCGAGCGGAAAACCATAGGTGTCGTAGAGCGTGAAGGCGGTATCGCCATCGAGGTGGCTACTGTCTTTGGCCAGCGCCGCTTCGAGGATTTTCATGCCGTGTTCGAGGGTTTCACCGAAACGTTCTTCTTCTTGCTTGAGCACTTGCGCGACGCGTTCGCCGGCCGCGGCCAGTTCCGGATAAGCGCCACCCATTTCCTTGACCAGATCGGCCACGAGTTTGTAAAAGAATGGCTGGCTCTGGCCGAGTTTGTGACCATGGCGCAGCGCGCGGCGGGTAATCCGACGCAAAACATAGCCGCGCCCTTCGTTGCCGGGAATAATGCCATCGACAATCAGGAAGCTGGCGCAGCGAATATGATCGGCGATCACGCGCAGGGAATTGTTTTCCAAATCGGTACAGCCGGTTTCGCGCGCGGCTGCCTTGATCAGATTTTGGAAGGTGTCGATTTCATAATTCGAGTGTACATGCTGCAGTACTGCCGACAAACGTTCCAGACCCATGCCGGTATCGACGCAGGGTTTCGGTAAAGGATGCAGCACGCCGTGCTCATCTTTATTAAACTGCATGAACACCAAATTCCAAATTTCGATGAAGCGGTCGCCATCTTCTTCGGCCGAGCCCGGTGGGCCGCCCCAAATATCGGCGCCATGATCATAGAAAATTTCGGTACACGGACCACAGGGGCCGGTTTCCGCCATTTGCCAGAAATTATCAGACGCGTAGCGCGCGCCCTTATTGTCACCGATGCGGATGATGCGCTCGGCCGGTACGCCGATTTCATCTTTCCAAATGGCATAGGCTTCGTCATCTTCTTGATACACGGTAACGGTTAATTTATCTTTTGGCAAACCATAGACGGTGGTCAGCAATTCCCAGGCCGAGTGGATGGCCTCGGTTTTGAAGTAAGCACCAAACGAGAAATTGCCGAGCATTTCAAAGAAAGTATGATGACGTGCCGTATAACCGACGTTTTCCAAATCATTATGCTTACCGCCGGCGCGCACGCAGCGCTGTGCCGTGGTAGCGCGGTTATAGGCGCGCTGATCTTGACCGAGGAAGACATCTTTGAATTGCACCATGCCCGAATTGGTAAACAACAGGGTCGGGTCATTGCCCGGTATCAGGCTGGACGAACGCACGCGCGTATGGCCCTTGGATTCAAAAAAACTGAGGAATTTATCGCGGATTTCGGACGAGTTCATAGGGTAATAAGTTGGAGCTGAAATAGGTTGAATTTCGATTATACGGTATAAATTCTTCCGGCCAGACGCAAAGCGCAGTGCTGCAAACGGTGGAAGTAAATTTAATCTTTTTTACAACATCGACGATATTTTGCAAAAAAACGCCGACTATCACGCGCCCTTACTTAAAATCGGCCGCAATGAGGTCGATGCGGTCGGTACAAAATCCATCGACGCCCCAGCTCAGCAGTTCGCGTGCGCGCGTCGGGCTGTTGACGGTGTAACAAAATAAAGCAGCACCGCTGTGTTTGACCGCGCGCGCCAGTTCCGGCGTCAGAAAGGCTTCGTTGGTATGCAGTGCAACAGCACCGAGCTCGGCCAACTGGCGTTGCCAGTCCGCTTCGATACGGTCGCATAACCAGGCGCGCGGCAGCGCCGGTGCGGCCAGCCGAGCCGCGTGTAAGGCAGCGATGGAAAACGAGGATAATAAGGGCAATTGCTCTACCCGTTCGCTGGCGACATCGGCAAAACAGGCCGCGCTCATGGCGGCGACGATGCCGCCGGTAAGCGTTTCGTAGCCCGGCACCGGTTTGATTTCGACATTCATCCAAATACCGTGGCGACGGCAATATGCCATGGCCTCGGCATAGGTCGGCACGCGCTCACCGGCGAATTCGGCGGAAAACCAGGCACCGGCATCCATTTCCTGTAAATCAGCTACTGCGGTTGTTGCAACATTACCTATTCCGGCGATAGTTCTGCCGAAATCCGGGTCATGCATGAGCACAGGTACGCTGTCCTTTGATAACATGACATCAAATTCGACTGCAGCAAAACCATGCGACAAACCGCAGGCCAAGGCCGCGATGGTGTTTTCCGGTGCCAGTCGGCCGCCGCCGCGATGGGCAAGAACTTTGGGATAGGGCCACATATTGCCGTCCTGATAAATAAACATAGAACCGATAGGATAATCCAAGATGGCCACAGACCCGCAAGAAAACGCGTCAGCACCGGCCGCAATGGCCAGCGCGCTCGGACATTTACGCGTGCTCGACCTCACGCGCGTGCTGGCGGGGCCTTGGTGCAGCCAGAATTTGGCTGATCTCGGGGCCGAGGTGATCAAGGTAGAACGCCCCGGTGTCGGCGACGATACCCGCAGTTGGGGCCCGCCGTATCTGCAAGATGCAAACGGCCAGGACAGCAGCGAAGCGGCGTATTATCTGGCGGCCAATCGCGGCAAGCAAGCGATCACGGTCGATCTGGCCACACCCGAGGGACAGCAAATCATCCGCGACTTGGTCGCGCAGTGCGACGTCGTGCTGGAAAATTATAAGGTCGGTCAGCTCGCCAAATATGGCCTCGATTATGCTGCACTCAAACTGATCAAGCCGGATCTGATTTATTGTTCGATCACAGGCTTCGGCCAAACCGGTCCGTATGCCCATCGCGCCGGATATGATTTTATCGTGCAAGGCATGGGCGGCTTCATGTCGCTGACCGGCGAACGCGATGCCCTGCCCGGCGGCGGCCCGCAGAAAGCCGGCATCGCCATCACCGATCTGATGACCGGCATGTACGCCACCATCGCCGTGCTGGCCGCGCTCAGCCATCGCGACCGCAGCGGCGAAGGTCAATACATCGATATGGCGCTGCTCGATGTGCAAGTGGCGATGTTGGCTAATATGGGTAGCAATTATCTGTGCAGCGACACCGCGCCAGTCCGTTGGGGGAATGCCCATCCGAATATCGTGCCGTATCAAAGCTTCGCCAGTTCCGATAGTCACATCATCGTTGCCGCCGGTAATGACGGCCAATTTCGGCAGTTCGTGCGTGCCGGTGGCTGCCCGGAGTTGGCCGAGGATGCGCGCTTTCTCAGCAACCCGGAGCGGGTGCGCCAACGCGAGGTCTTGGTGCCGCTGCTGGCGGCTATGATGAAACAAAAAAGCAAACAGGAATGGCTGAGCTTATTGGAAGCGGCCGGAGTACCGTGCGGCCCGATCAACCGGCTCGATGAAGTGTTCGCCGATCCGCAAGTGCAAGCCAGAGAAATGCAACTGAGCCTGCCGCATGCCAGTGCCGGCACGGTGCCGCTGCTTGCCAGTCCGATGAAACTCTCGCGCACACCGGTGCAGTACAAGGCTGCGCCGCCGCTGCTCGGCCAAGATACCGACGCGGTGCTGGCCAAGCTGCTCGGTTATGATGCTGCGCAGTTGCAGGCGCTGCGCGATCGGCAGATTATCTGAATGTTACTCACGCCAAGAATTTCTGCTTCGGCACCATCGACACCTGCTTTCGTCGCAGCGCTGCGGACAAGTGCAGCGCAGTGTGGCAGGATGGACGCCATCTGTTTATCCTCGGCCCTTAGCGGTCAGCTCAAATGACATCACCTCCCCCCGTGCAGCCCTCACTGTTGGCCTCCTTGGTCGCGACTTATCGACAAAGCTTCAGCCCGACGCTGCAGTATGTGATCAGCGATCTGCCACGCCTGTTGCTGATCAATTTAATCTGTGGCGTGCTGGTCACGTATGTCATGCATGCCGGTGGCAGTTTTTTCGAAAATTGGATATTTTCGAATTGCATAGGCTTGTGCGCTTATACCCTCATCACCGGTTTGAAAAAGCTGATTTGGCGCGGCCGCACGCCGAATAGCCTGACTTTCTATGCGCTCTGCTGTTTGATCGCGCCGGTCTCGTTCGTGCTCGGCACACTGATAGCGGCTACGCTGTTCTCGTACCCGCTGCCGCATGTCTTGGCCTTACAATGGAATGTGGCCAGCAGTTTCATCGCCGTGACTTCACTGGCCAGCCTGCTGGCCTCGTGGTCGTTTTGGAACAAGAGCAAAATGGCGGAGCTGGCGGCACATGCAGCGGCGATCGAAAAGCAAGCGATCCAAGCGCAATTGCAAATGCTACAGGCGCAGATAGAGCCGCATATGCTGTTCAATACCTTGGCCAATCTGCAGGGCTTGATCATGCTCGATCCGGCGCGCGCCCAGCATATGCTGGAACAACTGATCATTTACCTGCGCATGACTCTGTCTGCTTCGCGCGCCGAGCAGAGCAGCTTGGAACAGGAATTTGGCCTCATCACCGCCTACCTTGAGCTGCTGGCTATCCGCATGGGTCAGCGCCTCAGTTTCACGCTCGATTTGCCAGCGGCACTGCGCGGGCATCGCATTGCACCGATGTTGCTGCAACCACTGGTGGAAAATGCGATCAAACATGGCCTCGAACCGAGCATCAGCGGCGGCCATGTGCATGTCAGCGCCAGCAGCGACGACGCGTGTTTGTGTTTGCGCGTGCAAGATGGCGGACTGGGTTTGAGCGCCGTCGTCGATGAGTCGCGGCAGCACGTCGGCAATGACAATATCCGCCGACGGCTGCAGGTCTTGTACGGCGCGGCTGCCACCCTCACGCTCACGCCCGCGCTGCCGACCGGCGTCTGCGCCGAACTGCGTCTTCCTTTTGCCCTGACCGCCCCATGAATCCACCACGCGCCCTGCTGGCTGAAGATGAGCCTATCCTGTCACAAATGCTGCAACTCTTGTTAGCGCAATTATGGCCACAATGTCAGTTGTGCAGCATCGTCGATAATGGTAACGCCGCGGTAGAACAAGCCTTGTTACTGCGCCCGGATATGCTATTCCTCGATATCAAAATGCCGGGCCGCAGTGGCCTCGAGGTGGTGCGCGACTTGCTCGAAGAATGGCCTCTGGACAGCGCTTTTCCGCTGCTGGTATTTGTCACGGCCTATGATGAATTTGCCGTGCCAGCCTTTGACCAGGCAGCAGTCGACTATGTACTCAAACCGGTCAATGCGACACGACTGCAGCAAACGGTCGAACGTCTCAAGCTGCGTTTGCAAGCGCGCGCAGCAGTGCAGCCACAACACGACGGCGAACTCGCGCGCGTGCTAGCGCAATTGCGCGATCTGGTGCCCGCTGCGCCCAGCATGCCGGCGCCAGAACGACTGCAAGTAATTCGTGCCGCCGTCGGTAACACGATACGCATGATACGGGTGGCCGATGTGCTGTATTTCGAAGCCACCGATAAATATATCAATGTCGTCACGCGTGAACACTCGTCCTTGATACGCAGCAGTCTGCGCGAATTACTGCCACAATTGGATGGCGGGATTTTTTGGCAAATCCATCGCAGCACCGTGGTCAACAGCTTGCACATCCACAGTGCGCACAAAGATGAAGCGGGAAAAATCACCCTGCTGCTGCGTGAAAGTACAGAAAAACTGCCGGTCAGCCGGATCTACGCCCACCTCTTTAAACAAATGTAAACCTGCTATGTCTGATCTCACACAATTACGCTGGCAATTGGCCGACTTCGATGCCCTCACCGCCTTGCAGTGGCATCACATTTATGCGGCGCGCTGCGCCGTGTTCATCCTCGAACAGAATTGTCCTTATCAAGATATCGACGGTAAAGATCCGCATTGCCGCCATCTGATTGCCTGGGATGGCGAGCAGGTCGCGGCCTATCTGCGTCTGGTGCCGGCCGGGCGCAGTTTTGCCGAAGTCTCGCTGGGTCGGGTGCTGAGCAGCGCGGCATGGCGCGGCAGCGGAATCGGTAAGGACTTGCTCGGCCGCGGTATCGCCGCGCTCCATGCAGCGCATCCGGGCACGGCGATACGCATCGGTGCGCAAGCCTATTTGGAAAAATTTTACGCCAGCTTCGGCTTTGAAACCGTCTCGGCCACGTATCTGGAAGATGACATCGCCCATATTGACATGCTGCTGCCAGCCGCACGCGACGGCGCTGCCTGAGCAGAAACCCGGCATTATCAGCCGATTTTCTACTATAATGCAGGTAAATCAATGACTTACTGAATTCTTTATTATGCCGGCAGCAACTCTCTCTCGCGCTACTCCTTACGTTAATATTTCTGCTTACAAATTCATCAGCTTCGACGATACGGCCGAGCGACGCCCAGCCTTTCTGGCTAAGTGCAGCGAGCTCAATCTCAAGGGTACGATCTTGCTCACGCCCGAAGGCATCAATATGTTCTTGGCCGGTTTGCGCCATGAAATCGATGCCTACATGGATTGGTTGCGCAGCGATGTGCGTTTCGCCGATATCGTGGCCAAGGAAAGTTTTTCCGAGCGCCAGCCGTTTACCAAGTTGCTGGTAAAAATCAAGGCCGAAATCATCACCATGCGCATGCCGCTGATTAAGCCGGAAGAAGGACGCGCGCCATTTGTTACTGCGCCTACCCTCAAACGCTGGCTTGATCAAGGTCATGATGATCAGGGTCGTGCCGTGGTGATGGTCGATACGCGCAATGATTTCGAAGTCGATGTCGGCAGTTTCGACAATACCATCGATTACCGCATCAGCAAATTCACTGAATTCCCCGCCGTGATCGAGGCTAACCGTGAAGCGCTCAACGATAAAACCGTGGTCACTTTCTGCACCGGTGGCATACGTTGCGAAAAGGCCGCCATTCACATGCAAAACATCGGTTACGACAGCGTGTATCAGCTCGAAGGTGGGATTCTCAAGTATTTTGAAGAAGTCGGCGGGGCCCATTATCATGGCGACTGTTTCGTGTTCGATTACCGCACTGCCCTCAATCCGCAACTTGAAGCGACCGATACCAAGCAATGTTACGCCTGTCGTGCCGTGGTCACTCCACGCGAACAATTGTCGCCTTGGTATATCGCCGGCAAATCCTGCCCACACTGTATGAAAGCCTCATCGGCAGCGGCCTGAAACGCGCTGTGCTGAGATCACGCCATGCTGCCTCACACAGCATGGCGTTTTTTTTCGTCGAAAAAATGCTCGCTACGAATTTGACATCCTCCCCGCCCTGAAGAGGCTGTCGCAAAAGCCTGATGGACGTTTTTTAAACCTGAAACACCGCATACCTCGTCATTCCCGCATGCCGCAGCCTCGTCATTCCCGCATGCTTTTAGCGGGAACCCAGTGTCGTTTTCAGCG